>JBAXGK010000373.1:0-2153 GCA_037139435.1 Candidatus Omnitrophota bacterium
CTTTCCCCCTCGATGAAGCGTCATACGGCTGCTTCTATACTTCATCCGGAGGCACCTGTCCAGCTATTCGTTCAAGTATATGATATTATTCAATATATCTGTGAGAATAAAAACACCCTGAATGTCTTATCAATCAATTCAATAATTATCAATTTCAATCGAATAGAAAGGAAAAGCCATCATGAAAAAGATTATGCTTGTGGTTTGTATGGTATTGTTTTTGGGGAGCTTTGTTTCTGCAGCGTGCGCGACAGCGGCGGATCGCTTGGTAAAGAACAACGATGGCACGGTACTGACACGCAAACAGGCTTGATGTGGGCGGATCATGACAGTTCGGATATTAACTGGGGGGGTGCCGTGAGCTATTGTGAGGGATATAGCGGAGGCGGAAAAACCGGCTGGCGGATGCCGACTATTGATGAGCTGACAAACCTTTATAGCAGCGGTGCTTACGGAACGGTGATAAAGAGAACCTCAAGTTTTGTTTGGTCATCGCAGACAAACGGTCCATTAATGGCTGCCGTCTTCTATTTCAACGGTGGCGCTATTGGTTGGGATCACCAGTCTTACACGGGCGGCTTCCGGGCTCTCCCGGTGCGTAAGGTCCAATAGGCTATTTGATCATTTTGATCATTGTCTTTTATCGCGTACAGGATGGAGTCCTGTTCGCTACACCTCATCGCAATTTCAAACCGAATTTCGTTTAGGTATAATTTCGTTATGCTATCGCGCTTTTCTTTCCTCCTCTCCAGCGCAATGTAAGATCAACCACCTGGACAATAATCAGCTATCACCTCCAGCTCTTGCCGTATCCCCAGAAATGCTTCCCTTCCCTTATATTCATCTCCTTAATATTACATAACTATATATTTAGGGACTAATTATCAACACCGTTTGCCGTTTGAAAATCTTGCTCCATTATTCGTCATACGGAAGACGAATTGAAAATAAATGATAACGCTGGCTGGTGGTGCAGTTGCTGGTGGGCTTACCGGATTATTTCTGCCAACACTATTTGATCCGAGGAAGTGGTGAATTTGTTGAAAATCCTTAATTATCTTTGGGCTGGTGGGCATGCAGATTTGATATTGGGAAAAGAGATCCTGATGCGCATCGGCAGAGGAGACTAAATTCAGGGTATGGGACGAGAGGAAACACCCAATGACCTCACACGCTAAAGTGCCCGGGTGGCCACTTGAAAATCCCCCGTCTGCGGCCGGGTCAAAATCCCCCAGCGACAGCGTGTTAGTTTTTTACTCTATTTTCTGAGAATCAACAATCTTTTTCTTTTCTTCACCCCTCATTTTCTTGTTTCTCTTTTCTTTTGGCAAGTCGAGTGGCCGCTTCCTTGAGCCGATAACTTTTTCCCTCAAACTTCAGCAGATGACCATGATGGAGCAGCCGATCGAGAATTGCCGATGAGGCGGCGTTATCTTTGAGCAGAAGTCCCCAATCTTCTAGTGGCCGGTTTGAAGTAAGGAGGGTGCTTTTTCTTGTCGAATAGCGTTCGATGATGATATCCAGCAAATAATCGGCGGCATCGTCGGGCATCTTTTTTCGGAGGAACAAATCGTCTATGATCAAAAGGTCCGCCTCAGAAAACGTTTTGAACAGCCGTTTTTTATTACCGGTCTGGTTTGCTTCGAAGGTGTCTTCTAAGAACACATGCGCTTCCCGGTAGACTACCTTATGGCAAGATTGAATTGCCGCATGAGCGATGGTTTTGGCGATGTGGCTTTTGCCGGTACCGGGAGAGCCGATTAAAAGAACGTCATTACCGTCCTGGACAAACTTTGCGGTTACCAGCTCATATATCTCTTTCTTGGGTAGTTTGGGATTAAAGCTCCAGTCAAAGTCGCTCAATGTTTTAAGCTCCTTGAGGCTGGATGCTTTAAAATGCCGCTGTCTGAGACGGGAAAAGCGGTAATCCAACTCGTCCTGCAACAGCCAGGCATAGGCTTCTATAAATGGGGTGTTTCCCTGGTTAGCTTGCAGGGAACGACTTTCCAGGGTGGCCAGCATCCCGTGAAGTCGCAGCGATTTTAATTGTTTTTCAATTTCCACCATTGACATGCTCATACTGAAATCCTCCTTTTGTTTTTTTTCATCTACCCCGAAAGGCAGAAGCCTTTTTAGATCATTCTTTGTTTTCT
>JBAXGK010000374.1:0-2142 GCA_037139435.1 Candidatus Omnitrophota bacterium
GCTGTGCTCGGAATTATCGATCCCGAAAGGAGCCTCGCCTTGTGAGAATGGGAACCGTCATCGGACGAGTCACCCTTTCTGTCCGCTCCCCTAAATTCCGGGGCGAACGCCTCCTTCTCACCTTGCCGTGGAAAGTCGCCACGTTCCAGGGTGACGACGCCTTTGCACCGGCAATCGTCGTCTATGACGAGCTGGGCGCGAATGTCGGCCAGCAAATCGCCATCAGTGAAGGCCGCGAGGCCGCGTGCCCGTTTTCCAAACCCACACCGGTGGACGCCTACTGCGCCGCCCTCGTGGATGACCATTTTTACCAAAAATAAACCATGAAACTGTTCGCCCAAAAAGACGCTGAAGAATTCGTAAAAACAGGAACCATCGAGTTCCGATACAATCGTGATGTCCGGCTCACGCCGGGTGCCAAAGACATCTTCTCCGAGGCCGGGGTGAAGCTCGTCTTCGACACGGCAGCCCACGTGCCGACGGCAGCGCCCGCCTGCGCTGCTGCGGCCTCCGACGACCAGAAGCTGTTCCACTCGCCCGAGGCCGTGCGGATTAAAAATGAACTCTGCGACATTGGGCGCCGGATTTGGATGCGTGAGTATTGCGACGGCAACGGCGGCAACCGCGCTCATGGCCGATATGACGGCGCGGGTGCGCGACTTGGCTCTGTTGCGTGTGCTTGGCGCTCAACCGCGCGAGCTCGCCGCCATAGCGCTTACGGAGGCTATCCTTTGTGCGCTCGTTGCCGCGGGGCTTGGTCTCGCGCTGGCCAAGAACATCGTGGAGGCCCATTACGGCCGGCTATGGGTCTCAAGCGAAGTCGGCTCGGGTACCAGCTTTCACTTCACCATTCCCTTTACCCATAAGCCCAGAGAATCCAGGAAAGCCAAGAAACCGGAAGGCACCGAATGAAACGCCAGCGGATCCTGATCATCGATGACGACCCTGATATCCTGGATGTCCCCGAACTGACATTAACTGACCGTGTTGACGTCATCAAAGCCCCCAACGGGGCGGAGGGACTCATCCAGGCCAGGAGCAATAACCCTGATATTATCCAAAAGACCATCGCACGAATTGGAAATCGTCTCCAGCATAAAGTGCAAACGGGCGTGATTCGCCCCCAGGAAATTGCCCGTGAAGCGGAAGAACTCATGAAGGAATTTGCTGGGAATGATACGTTTGTGGAAATGATGAATGGCATCAAATCGGCCTTTGGCATGGAGGACATGGACATGGCGCGCAAGGCGGGAAAAGAGGGGACGGCGCGTATGTCGATTGCCCGCGACCGTTTGCGAAAGAAGCTGGATAAGAAGAAAGAGGCAGCTGGAAGCGCTCCAAATGCGACAGGCGCTCAAAGCAAAGCTCCAAGCAAAAAATAAAGATGAAAGATAGCATGGTGCATAAGGAGCATCCTAAAGAATGCGAACCACCCTTCTGGGCAGATTTATCCATTCTTTTTCAACATTTTTCATTGCAATACAAACCAACCTGTGAACATTCCATGTGGAATTTTGTAACCCGGCTTCTTATTCTTTCTCTCTTTATTGGCATGATTGCGAGCGTGGTTGGCGGATTGTCGGCGATTCCTGTCTTTTTATTATTTGGAGGAATTACTGCGGCCGTTATTATTTACACGACGCCTTTAAGAAAACATAGAAAACATGGAGATCGTGACGATACGCATGTACGCGATGATAAGTACGCTGCGTTACGAAGTGTGCATGGAGAACATGAAGATCGCGGTCAATTGCCCTATCACACCGCCCCTCACTTAGAACCGTCTGGATACATTGCTCCCATCAAGGAACACTTTGTCAATGGAGGTGCTGAAAAAGGGAGTGTGCAACCTACCGTGAGTCATTTGAATGCGGGGCCAATCGGTGTCGAAGAAGTGGACGGATTCCCCTATGCCGGCCCCGATCTTCCAGATTATACCCCGCCGACCTCTCGCAATTTGTTCATGAACGTACTCGTGGACGAATATAAGTACGCTGGTCGTCCAGCAGCCGCCCCTGTTTCGGATCCCACTGTCAAGCAAACCATGGACGATTACTTCCGCGTTCAATGGTTTTCTGATCCGACGGACGTTTTTGGCAAGAACCAGGGTCAACGACAGTTTGTGACACAGCCTTCTACCAC
>JBAXGK010000375.1:0-2138 GCA_037139435.1 Candidatus Omnitrophota bacterium
ACCGGGAGCATGCCGGCCTTATTGCTATCGGTGGAGCCACTTTGACCGCAAATCAAAAGGCCTCCGTGGTTGTCGGACAATTCTTAAGCACGTGCAGCATTGAGGCGAACCTGTCCGGCAAGAATGAAATCATCTTTTTTCCTACCTGCAATGTTTCATGCAAGAGGTCTTTATTTTCCAGTCAAAAGTTTGACGAAGATTTTCCTCTGCCTGGAGGCGAAGATCTGGAGTTTTTCTGGCGTCTCTTTCACGCTGGATACCGGTTCGGGTGGGACAAAGAGATCAAGGTGGTTCATTATCGGGATGACTCCTTAGCGAGTTTTGCCAGGCAAGCGTATATCTACGGAAGGGGAAATCTCCTGGTCAAGTATCTCCATCCGGATCATGTTCTTCTAAAGGAGCTGAAAACGGGCGGGCTATCCTTTTGGATAAACACACTCATCAATTATCTCAAGATGCCGCGGTTTTGTTATCTGCTCAGCAAGAAATTGTTGCTGGAGTATCCGGCCAAGAGCGTCTGGCGGAAAGCATCGATCGCCGGGTGTTTCGCCCTCCACAAGATATTCTATTTAGGAGGGAATATAGTGGAGTTTTTAAGGATCAAAAGAGGGAAAGAGGCCTTTGTTTCACGCGGCGAACATGTGCCGCAGCTGCTTATTCTGGATCTGACTCACGCCTGCAATCTCCAGTGCAGGATCTGTGATATTTGGAAGACCGCGGTCGTTGGAGAGGATATTGAAACTGCGTCCATAAAGAAGTTGCTGACGGAGGCCCGAGAGCTTGGGGTGAAGGAGATCGCCCTTTCGGGAGGAGAAGTTTTGTTGCGTAAGGATATTTTTGATCTCTTCGATCACGCACGAAGCCTTGGGATTAAGGATCTGGGGATCCTTAGTAACGGGATTCTCATCAAGAATTGTTTCGATAGATTGAAGCCCTATTTGCTCGATCGCACCGTTTCGCTGGTTGTTTCTCTCGATTCTTTGTCCGCGGCTCTCCATAACGAGATCAGAAATTCTTCAGAGGCGTGGCAAAAGACGAACGAAAGCTTGCGGTTGCTTTCGGATCTTAAAAAGGAGCATCCCGGCATCAACTTTAATGTGATAAGCATCATCCTGAATCAAAATCTGGAAGAGCTCTGCACGTTGGCCGAATTTGTCAAGTCCCTAGGAGCGAACTCGCTGCAATTCCAGGCGCTGCTTCCTAATAACCTGCAGATGGCGGAACGGAAAAAATCGAAATATTGGATTTCTGAAGAAAGAACGCCCGCGCTGAAAGAGACGTTGAAGCAACTGACCGAGTTTAAAAAGTCTCACCCGGATTTTATGAAAAATTCAACCGGGAATCTCGAGCTGATCGAAAAGTATTACCAGGGGACTCTCTCGTCAAGGGATGTCCAGTGCGTTTCTGCTTCTGCGACCGTTTTGATCTCGAATAAAGGAGAGTATGCGACCTGTTTTTCCATTTTTGGGAATTCCAAAAACCAGTCATTAAATGATGTTTTAATGAGCAAAAAGAGGGTCGCGGCTCACGAACGGGTCAGGAAGTGCGCCTGGCCGTGCCTTTTGCCGTGCTTCTGTGACTTGTGAATTTCGCAGCATTTAGTGCTCTGAGCGTCCGAAATTTTCTGTTTTGGCTTTCCCGGCAGATCGATTATCCCCTGACCCCTCCGGATATCGTTCAGGTTAATTTTACGTTTCAGTGTAATCTCAAGTGTTCGATGTGCAGCATGCACGAGCAAAAGGATTTTCTGCTGGAGCAAGGCAGGCCTACGGAGATCGATCTTGAAACATTTAAAAAAATAATCCGTGAAACAAAAGAGCTGGGGGTAAAAAGCATTCTCCTGATCGGAGGCGAACCCTTTGTAAGTGAAAACATATTCTGGTTTGCAAAAGAGGCCCTCGCGCAGAGCATCACGCCTATCGTGATTACAAATGGGACCCTTTTGAATGAAGAAAATATTTTAAAATGTTGCGAAGCAGGCATTTGTAATCTAGGTATTTCCATGGACGCTGCTACGGAGAGCGGTTTTGATAAAATACGAGGCCTCGGGGCCTTTAAGCAGGTGATCGAAAACATCGAGAGGATCAATGAACTCAAAGGGAGAAAAAAAGCGCTCGATCTAGATATCAGGGTGACGA
>JBAXGK010000376.1:0-2125 GCA_037139435.1 Candidatus Omnitrophota bacterium
ATGAGCGGCTTCGCGGAGCGGAATGCCTTTTGGAGCTTAGCGAGATGTTCCGTGAAGGTTTTGTAGCTATAAATATAAGCGGGCGTGCCAGTTTTCTTCAGGATCTTGCTGACGCGGGTTTTATCGCAATAAAGCTCATTCTTCTTGTAATAAAAATCGTGCATCTTCTCTTCGTGAAAATCGGTACGCGGCATCTCAGCACCTCACAGTCCTAATTCTGTTCAATTTCCGAATTTCGGAAATTGGGGCAGTCTTAACTGCCAGTACTTAAAAGAAGTGGGAAATCAGACAGTGTTTTTTTCCACTCCGCAATCGTTTGCTTCACCCGCGCGGGATGCGTACTCCCGATCGTTTTTTTACCTCTCACAGATTCCTTCGCATCAAAAAGATCATGGATGTCCGCGCCGAACTTTATCGAGAACTTCTGCCATTCCTGGACGGACCATTCCCGAAGCCGCTTCTCGGACTCGATTGCATGCCGGACGGTCTGTCCCACAAGCTGATGAGCCTCAGTAAAAGGAACTTTTTTCCGGACAAGATATTCCAGGATGTCAGTCGCGAAAAGGCTGTCATCGTCGAGAGATTTCAAAATGGCCTTCTTGTGCCAGCTCGCAGAACCCACGGCAAGC
Organism: Candidatus Omnitrophota bacterium; assembly: GCA_037139435.1. Lineage (GTDB taxonomy): Bacteria > Omnitrophota > Omnitrophia > Omnitrophales > Aquincolibacteriaceae > Aquincolibacterium. The sequence goes on from JBAXGK010000376.1 coordinate 630, forward strand.
GCCAAAAGTTCCAGAGCGGTCGCGGTTTTTTTCACGGCATCAAACACGCCGGGCTTATCTTCCTGCAGATCGCGATTATAGGAAAGCGGCAGTCCTTTTTGCACGGTCAAAATGGCCTGAAGATATCCGAAGATCACGCCGGCCCGGCCCCGCACCAATTCAAACACGTCCGGATTTTTCTTCTGCGGCATGAGGCTCGATCCTGTCGCAAAAGCGTCATCGAGCTCCACGTAACCGAACGCCTCAGAATTCCAGAGAATGAAATCTTCCGAAAGACGCGATAGATGGGCCCACAAAATGGAAAGCACGCTCAAAAATTCTGCGAGGGAGCCCCGGTCGCTCACTGCGGCCATACTGTTTCGCGCGATCCCGGAGAAACCCAATTCCTTCGCAAGAAATTTTTGGTCGAGCGCAAGCGCCGAGCCCGCGAGCGCCGCAGAACCCAGCGGCAGTATGTTGACCCGCTTCATGGAATCCGCAAGTCGCGCATTGTCTTCCTCGAGCATTTCGACGTAAGCTAAAAGGTGATGCGCCAAAAGAACCGGTTGGGCCTTCCGCAGATGCGTCATCCCTGGGATGATAAGACCTTCCACCTTCTCGGCCGCGCTCACCAGCGCTTTCTGAAGTCTTTTGGTCGCGACCCAAATCTCCGCGATCTTCTCCCGAAGATAAATGCGGGTCGAGGTGATGACCAGATCATTCCGGCTACGGCCGGTGTGGATCTTCTTGGCCACGGCGCCCGCTTTTTTCTCGAGCTCCATCTGGATAAGCGTGTGGACATCTTCATACCGGTCGGCATAGGCCGCAAGGTCCTGGCCTTTCAAAGCTTGGGCGACAGACTTGAGGCCACGCACGATCGCCTTGGATTCTGTCGTCGTAATAAGACCGACCCGGGCGAGCATTTTCGCGTAGGCAACATTCACAAGGATCTCAGCATCAAAAAGTTCCTTATCGGTCTCAAGCGAATAGCTGAAACACTTGAGCGCCGGATGCATATCCTTTTTGAATCTTCCGCCCCATAATTTTCTTGCCATATAAACCACCTTTATTTCGTACGGCGTAAGGCGAACGGCGTAACGCAAAACCTTTTCGCCGTACTCCGTACCCCTTTACGCTTTGCGCTGATACATTCCCTCGTACGGAAGTCCCCAGATCTTCATAAAACCAACTGCGGCCTTCCGGTCAAAGATATCGCCCTTCGAATACGTCGCGAGCTTCTCTTGGTAGAGAGCATATTCCGATTCACGGCCCACGCACACCGCATGGCCATGATCGAGCTTGATCCTCACTTTTCCCGTCACACGTTCTTGATTGGACGCAAAGAAGGCATCCAGCGACTTTTTGAGGGGCGTGAACCAAAGTCCGAAATACACAAGCTCCGCGTATTTCTCGGTAAGCAACCGCTTATAATGAAGAAATTCCCGGTCCATCACGAACCCTTCGAGTTCTTCGTGTGCCTTAAGAAGGACATCCGCGGCCGGCGCTTCATAAACTTC
>JBAXGK010000377.1:0-2125 GCA_037139435.1 Candidatus Omnitrophota bacterium
CTTCAAGAAAACCGGCATGACCTGGCAGACTGTCTTGAGTTGTTCATGTCGTTTTTCAAGCTGGGGCTGATACTTGTATTTTCGAAGCAGGTCTCCGGCACCCAGGTCAACATCATTGGTTATCAGAGGGAACATCCCGTCTGTCTTGGCATCATATTCAATGTTCTGGGGACGGAGTTGCCACTGAAGAAAAAACCGGAGTTTTTGGGAACGTCGATAACGGGTGGATGTGCCAGGCCGTCCTTTTTTTTCCTGAAGAAAACGGGCCTCGGGTCTTTCTTCAATCGTGACATCCAGCCAGCGATCAACACCCAAGATGGCTGTCTCAACGGCCTTGGACACAGCCGCCCGATTCCCAAAGCGGCACCGTTTTCCTCTCAGGCGGGTCTCGAGGATCTCTAGCGCAAGAATGCCTTTCTCTATCTTTGCCTGGCGGGATTGCTCATCACACTGAGCCTTCAGAGAGCTATAAACCCAGATGATCCGGTATCCTTCACATGAACGCAGAGGCGATTCTGTCACCCTGTAGATGTCAGGCAGCCCTTCTTGGCGGCGTGGATTGGGACGCCGGCGCACTTCCTTCCAATCCGGGGTATGTGTTTGTATCCATTCCCGGAACCAGGCCTCTTCCCGTCGTGTTTTTGGAAGGATTGTGAGAAATCGGCCTCCTTGGCTGACAATGTGTGTTATCGATTCACGAACGCACAATTTGGAATCAGCCACATAAAGAAAATCGGGACGGCCGATGAGCTTCCTGAGCGTTTCCCAACTCTGGATGTGAGTTTGGTCATCCGTGGTGTTGCCATCGCAGAGCTGGAGATGGATGGGAACTGCCCCGTCCGAAGTGACATTCAAAATCCACAGAATCTGCTTTAAGTCCGGGCGGTGATCTTTATTGTGACCATGGGTGACCGTCAGTGTCTGACGACCGCGGCGGAGATCGCCTTTAGCTCCCTCATAGCGCCCAGAGAAGGTAATGGTGGTCGAGTCGTTGTGAATATCTTCCAGACTGATGTCAAATTCACCGATAGCACGCACAACCACTTCCGTAATCAAGGAAGCCCGATCGGCATCGAAGAGACGATCCAAGGACCGTCCGATTCGGTCATCATTGAGTCCGGCGATCTGATCAGCAGACAGACCCAGTCCTGAGGGTTCGAAGGATCGGGCCCAGGAAGGCAGGGAGTACAGCGGTATGCGTGAGAGCAGGATGTTTTTGAGAAGAACCCCCAGGACCGTGGAGTGCGGTACCAACAGCCGGCTGTCCGCGGTGGGAACATACCTTTCGAGAATCGCTTCGAGTCCCAACCTGTTCAGGAAATGCTTAATGATGGGAACTCCGTCCAGGCTCTGGGACAAGAGGGTGAATGAAGGTGGCTCGGAAAAAGGCTTGACAGCTTCCATGACTAGCAGTATATATACTGCTAGCATGAATCTGTCAAGAGATTTCTCATCCAAAGAAACAGCGAGCGATGAAGCGCAGTATGAGGCGCTCAAACGATCTGTCCTGAATCTGGGATTTATCCGTTGGGGCAGCCTGGTAAAACGCTTCATGCCCTGCGGTAAACCAGGCTGTTGCTGTCAGAGAAAACCGCCGCGATTACATGGGCCCTATTATCAATGGACAAGGAAGGTGAAGGGAAAGACCGCGACGGTGCGGCTCACTTCTCAAGAAGCAAGGATCTTTCAGGAATGGATTGCTAACGGCCGGCAATTCGACCGGGTTATCTCTCAGATGGAGAAAATATCATCCCGCATTACCAATCGACTTCTCAAACAGGTACGGATATCATAATCCCGATGTGCGGAAAGTAGGTAGGAACTCTTTCTGATTGGCGGTAGAACGCTTGCTGAGCTTGTTTTCAACGCTACGGAAAGAGACCCGTTCTTTCCGGAAATTCTTGTCGATCCAACGGAAAAGCTCAGACTTTTTAAAGCGAACACATTTTCCGAGCTTCACGTAAGGGATCAACCCCAAATGCACCCACTGATAAACGGTCGAAGGCTTCACCTCGATCAATTCGCTTACCTGCAAGGCCGTCATCAGACGTTCCATAAGCTACTCCCCGATCTTCGGAATTTCTTTCTTTTTAATGACTTCCAGCAAAAAAAGCGTCACCTTCCC
>JBAXGK010000378.1:0-2121 GCA_037139435.1 Candidatus Omnitrophota bacterium
GATCACGCCTTGAAGTTTTCCCTTGGATCGACAGCGGGGCTGGAAGCAGCGTTGTCCTGGATCGCATTTGATCAACCTTGTTTTTTTAGCTCTCATGGATGTTCCTCGTTATGCACGCATGTGCATAATAGCCTTCAAGCTCTCTTCCGTCAAGTTTCTGCGAGCGCTATTTTAACCCCGATGGAAAATCCAGACTTTGACATTGGGTTTAAAGCCGGGCTTTGAATTGGGTCGGGAGTGTGTGCTAGAATGCGAGCAAGATTTCGAACTCTTTTTAAAGGAGGTTGCACATGGGACAGCAAAGATCGATCCTGATTGTGGATGATGATGTGGATGCCAGTCAGATGGTGAAGATGATCCTCGAAAAGACCGGACTCTATGCGGTGAGCATTTGTAATCGCGGGAGCGAGGCGCTCACGATCGTCCAGAGCTCGCGACCCGAGCTGGTGCTTCTCGATATCATGATGCCGGATGCGGACGGGACGGACATTGCAGACCAGATCCAAAAAGATCAATCGCTCGTCTTAACGAAGATTGTTTTCATGACGTCGCTCGTCTCCCAGAACGAAGTTACCCATCAGTCCGTGATCGGAGGACACCCTTTTATCGCAAAACCCATCAGCGGCGAGGCCCTTCTCCAGAGGGTCAAAGGATTGTTTGCACTTGCGCATTGACCTCAAGAGTGCAGAAGCTCAATTCGCGCTTGAATTGATCCAGGCCGGTTCCGAGCTGGCGCGTCGTATTCGCGCCGAGACCAGCATTCGTTCCATCCTCAAACCGGATCATTCTCCCGTTACGCTCGCCGATATGAGCATTCAAGCCCTTGCCGGCGCTCTCCTTGAAAGATATCTTCCTGAGGCAGTGTTGGTCGCCGAAGAGGACACAGATCATCTGAAGGCGCCGGGAGGTGCCGAGGATCTCGAGAAAGTCACCGTCTATACGCACTCTTTTTTTCCGCAGGCGACCCCCGGCGATATTTGCCGGTGGATCCAGCGAGGGCAGGGTCAACCGACAGGGACTTTTTGGACGCTCGATCCGATCGACGGGACCAAAGGTTTTTTACGTGGCGGCCCGCCTTCTGTCTCAAAAAAAATATTTGAGGAAGGCGAGGTTCGCCCGTCTTCGCAGGGCGGCCAGTATGTGACGGCGCTCGCCTTTATCCGAAACGGGAAAGTCGAGCTGGCCGCGATCGGATGTCCGGAACTGGAACTTCAGGAACACAAAGCTTTGGGGCGAGGCGTCGGGATCTTTGCGGCTCGCGGACAGGGATGCTGGGCGGCGGCGCTCGGCGGTTTGAAAGAGCCTAAAAATTGGGTGCGTCTGGAAGTTTCGAGATGTCGGGAAATAGGCACGGCTCGCGTTCTGGATTCTTTCGATCCCGAACATAAGAACGTGGAAAAAGACCGGCGCATCCGAAAAGAGCTGGGGATACAGCCGGAGCCGATCGTTTTAGACAGCATGGCAAAGCATGTTGTGCTTGCTTCCGGAGGAGGGGAGATCTTTTTCAGGACACTCCCGCGGAAGGAACCGGGCCATCGGGAAAAAATATGGGATGTGGCTCCTGGCGCTTTGGCGATCGAGGAAGCGGGGGGGCGCGTGACGGATCTCGAAGGTCGGGAGCTTGATTTTAGCGCGGGGATTACGCTTGCGAGAAATCCGGGGTTTGTGGCCACGAATGGTCTTTTGCACGAGGTTGTCCTTCAAGCGCTTCAACAGGCGACGCAATCATGAAGCACCTTCTACGGGAAAAATGGATGAGGCTCGCGATTAAGTCCGCGCAGGAGGGGATCAAAAAATCCTCAGGAGGACCTTTTGGTGCCGTGATCGTTCGTGGGAATCAACCGATCGCGGTCGCGCATAACGAGGTTCTTAAAAATTGCGATGCGACCTGCCACGCGGAGGTGAATGCCATCCGGCGTGCGTCCCGAAAACTGAAACGTTTCGATCTTTCGGATTGCGTGATCTATTCCACCACGGAACCTTGTCCCATGTGTTTTTCGGCGATCCATTGGGCCCGGATCGCGAAGGTGATCTTTGGGACAAGCATCGCGGATGTTCAAAGGAGAGGTTTTCATGAACTGTCCATCTCAAGTCAAAAGATGAAACGTGAAGGTAAAAGCC
>JBAXGK010000379.1:0-2113 GCA_037139435.1 Candidatus Omnitrophota bacterium
AGGGGAGCCCGACTACCCCGAGGGGGGCGCTCTCTACTACCACCCCGTTTGGCTCGTCCGAACCCGCGTTCGACCTCTGCGAACTTGCCATCGCCGCAGGTGCGAATTACGTGGCCCGCTGGACCTCCTACCACGTTAAAGAGCTGACCAAAGCGGAAAAAGCCGGGATGGAAAATAGGGAGAGCAGCAGGATTGGGCCAAATGCAAAAATGGCGAATCCAAGCCTTGCCGGTTTCGCAGTCATATGTAATGTGTGTTTCATAAATTTATAGTATAGGAAATTGCATTTTTCTTTATCTTTATGATTGCATAGCAATCTTTTGGAGTACCTCACTCCAAGTCAATATCTTTTTTATATATTCTCTTTCGAATTCTATTTATCCATAATATTTCCCTTTAGGCATGAAATTGTTTTTCAGGATAAAAAGACACCCGGCAATAGTACCTTGTTTTTCTGGTCATCCCAAGGGTGACGATCATACTTTATCGGCCGTGGTGGCGGGTTTCGTCCGGAGTGCTTTTAATGTGCGGCGTTGACGGTTGAACACCGTAAAACTCCAAATGAACATCTCCGGACGACTCCCAAAAAACATATTTTCAATTCCTTTAATTTCTTGATTTTAATACTTTGTTAATGTTGTATTATGATGTTTATGTCCACGTATAATCATAAAGTTCATGCGGCATTGCAAATAAAAACTCTTTCCACTGAAAACTCGGTTTCAGAGACAGCTATGCCGTAGATCATTTTCAAGGCCTTCCGCATTACCGCCACGATTGCCTTCATCCCGCTTGCAAGCTCCTTCTTTTTCCTCTGATAATAATCGTGGTAAATACCTCCCTTGCATATCAGTGATGAGAAAACGCACTGGTAAAGTACTTTCCTGAGCAGACTCCTTCCTTTTTTCGATATCTTGTTATGTCCCTCGTACTTGCCGCTTGCCCGCCTCCGTATGTTGAGCCCAGCATATCGGAGGATTTGCCGTGCGTCTTTGAAGTCCCCAGGATTGCCTGTTTCCGCCAATATCCGGGCAAACTGGAATTCCAACCCTTTCCCTACATGGGAAAGCTTGCCCGCCTCGGGCAGTTGCCGATAAATCTCCAACATCTCTTTACGCATGCACTCCTTTCGCCCTTTGTGCAGTTCCCACTCAGCATAGAGTTCGGCAAGTCTCCTCTCGTAGATCTCGACCTCCCATTCATCAATAATCTGGAGAGTGCTGGACTCTGCGCCCTTCCATATCTTGTCCAAGACCATTTTGTCGGCTCTCGTCATACCCCGCATTTTTTTCACAAAGCTTCCGTATCCCGCATCGATTATCTTCCACGGATTCAGACCGAATAACTTGACAAGTGCGCACCCTGTATTTCCGTATAGTAATTTGGAGTTGAATTCGAGATCCGGGAAAAGGCGGTCTGCAATTGAACTGATCGCAGTCCGAACCCTGGCTGCCGCCACGCTTTCATCCTCATAGTGTCCCCCGAGAATCCGCAACTTCCTGTAATCCGGCTCCAGCTGCCTGTCTTTGAATACCTTGCCTAACATGCCGAGAACATGTATCACGCGCGGATCCTTCTCATCTGACTTCTCGTTGTCGTTCGACTCCACGGCCTTCATCTTGGAGACCGCCTCGCCGCTCACATACTTCGTGGAATTACACAAGGCCCTGGCCGTGCGAAGTAGCCTCTTTTCGAATCCACCGCTTGATTCGCATATTACACAAAGCCTCTCATATCCCCTGGCACGGGCTTCCCGGGCTATGGATTCCAGGTTTTTTTGAATTTCACGCCCCCTGTTCATAAACCCCCCATCCAGGACATGTCCAGCCCATTTCCCCTCGTATTCAGCATGGCATGTGATTTTCGCCTTCCCAACGTCACAGGCCAATATCAGTTCTTTTTCCCTGTTGATTTTTTCAGTCTTCATTGTAGCTTTCATCATGGCCTCCTCTTTATTTTTTTGTTTCTTTTAACACCTAATTTAATTTAGAGGAGGTCATACTTTTTATCAATATCCTGTATTATAGTATGTGCGCAGGCTTGACTGCGCTTTGGAACGCGACGGAGTCGCTTCTTACTGCGCTCCGCTTAGTTTAAAAGCGCAGTCAAGCCT
>JBAXGK010000380.1:0-2108 GCA_037139435.1 Candidatus Omnitrophota bacterium
GAGCTCTATCTGGAGTTTGAACGGCAGAAGATGCTCGACAAGATCCTGTTCGCCTATGGCCAGATGAACGAGCCGCCGGGTGCGAAATTCGGCATCGCGTTCACGGGCATCACTTTGGCCGAATACCTTCAGGAACAGAATAACGAAGTGCTTTTCTTCATCGATAATGTCTACCGCTTCGTGCAGGCGGGCGCTGAAATGTCCACGCTTCTCGGGCGGGTCCCGTCGGAGACTGGCTATCAGCCGACGCTGGCCTCCGAGGTAAGCTCTTTTCAGGAGCGGATACGTTCCCGGGAGGGAGGTTCGGTCACGGCTATTGAAACGGTGTATGTTCCCGCGGACGATCTTACCGACCCGGCGGTGGTGACGATCTTCAGCTACCTGAATTCGATCATTGTGCTCTCCCGCGAACGGAGCCAGCTGAAGCTCCATCCCGCGATCGATCCGCTTCTTTCGTCCTGCAGTAATCTGGATCCCGCGATCGTCGGGCGCGAGCACTTCACGATCACGCAGGAGGTTATGAAGATCTTTACGAAATACAAGGAGCTGAAGAAGATCGTGCCGGTGGTGGGCATCGAAGAGCTTGCGAAAGAAAGCCGGACTTTATACGACAGGGCCAAAAAACTTGAAAATTTCCTGACGCAGCCGTTCTTTGTGGCGGAAGCTTATACCGGGAAAAAAGGCGCCTATGTGCCGCTCCGGGATACTCTTGAAGGGTGCGAGAAGATCATCAACGGCAGTCTGGACGATATTCCGGAGAATAAGTTCTACTCGATCGGCAAGATAGAGGATGCGTACAAGGAGTAGAACGAGGGACAGACGAATAACCAAGCGTCAAGAGACAATGACCAAGGAATAGCCAAGATCCAAGACGCAATAACCAAGGAATAACCAAACACCAAGAGACAATGACCAGGGAATAACCAATGACCAAAACGCAATAACCAATTCGTTGTTCTTTAGTTTGGTTATTGGAATTTGTTTGTATCTTGTATCTTGGAGATTGGAATTTGCCGATGGTGTGGGACGAAGGACGATGGACGACTCGTCCCTCATCTCTCGTCCCTCTGTCCTCTGTTTATGATTGCTTTTTTCTGTACCCCGAAATAAGGAGTTCTATGTCCGTAAGAATGGGAAAGGCCCTGGTTGAGGCGAAATTGATCACCGTGGACGAGCTCAATACGGCTCTTTTGGAACAGCAGAAAACCAAAGAGCTATTGGGGAAGATCCTCGTCAAGTTCGGCTTCGTGACGGAGAAGAAGATGCTCCAGGTTCTCGCAAAACAGCAAGGCATCCCTTTTGTGGAGCTGGCGACGAGTGTGATCGAGGATAAGGTCCTGAAGGCTGTTCCCGGTAAATTTGTCTGGCATTACAGGATCATGCCGGTAAGACTAGACGACGATTTTCTGACCGTGGCTTTGCCGGATCCTTTTGACACGCTGCCGATCGACGATCTTGAAACACATCTCGGATTTAAGGTGGGAAAAGTCCTGGCGGCCTCCGCGGACATTGACGCGGCGATCAAAAGATATTACGGGGTGGGCGCGGAAACCATTGACCGCATTCTGGCGGATGATGTGCGCTCCGGCGGAGAGGGTGAGAATCTCAAGGATGAAAAAGTCGAAGATCTTGAAAATCTTGCGGAGTCGGCTTCCGTCATTACGCTGGTCAATCAGATCCTGCAGGAGGCGATAAAGGCAAGGGCTACGGACATCCACATCGAGCATTTCAGGGACGAGCTGGTCCTTCGGTACCGGATCGACGGTATTTTGTATGACGCGGCTGTCAGCGAGAAGATCAAATACCTGCATCTGTCCATCGTTTCCAGGATCAAGATCATGTCGGGCCTGGACATCGTTGAGCGCCGGATGCCCCAGGACGGCCGCGCCAAGGTCAAGATCGGGACAAACGAGTATGAGCTTCGCGTTTCCATCATCCCGACGCTTTACGGTGAGAACATCGTTATCAGGATCCTGCCGACCACGATGCTTTTTGATATCGCGGATCTTGGGGTTTCCGCGAAGGATCGGAGCATCATCGAACATCTGCTGAAGAAAGCGTACGGCATTATTTTTGTCACGGGGCCGACGGGGAGCGGCAAGACCACT
>JBAXGK010000381.1:0-2107 GCA_037139435.1 Candidatus Omnitrophota bacterium
CGCGCGTGTTCAATGCGCCCTGGTATGCTAAGGGTGAGGTGATCGAGCAAGTCCGCGAAGGGGTGAACAAAGTTCGAAATGGGAGTGTCACCTCGTGTAATCTTGAAAAGCCGCATTATGAGATCCGCTGCAAAAAAGCGACGCTTTATGTCGGCGAGAAAGTCATCTTGCATAGTGCCACGATCTATATCATGGGCAAGCCGGTCTTTTGGCTTCCCTGGATGGATGTGCCTCTGAATTGGCCCAATATCCCCATTCAGACCACCCAAGGTTATGGCAAGAAAGATGGCGTTAATTTTGGCCTTATCAAGGGAGTGACCTTCAACAAGCATCTCTGGGGGAAGGCGGAGGTGGAGTGGCGTCAGAAACGTGGCGTCGGGGGAGGATGGACGCAGCACTATGATTATGAGAAATGGGCGAAAGGGAGTATTAAGCTTTATTGGACGCAAGATAAAAAGGCTCCCCAGAGTAACGGCGTCGATCCCAAAACGGGTGCCTCGGTCAATCCTTTCGATTTGCTCTCAAACCGTGACCGGGGTCTTATCCTATGGCGTCATCGGACGGATATTGATGATAAGACGACGGTGCTCTTTCGCTATAATCGTGTGGCGGATCCCTATTTTGTTCAGGAGTTTTTTGAACACGATTATCTTGGGGAAACGCAACCCCACTCTTTTATCACGACTACCCGTAACAGTGAGCGCTACGGAGCCATGGTTCATCTTGAGAAGAAGATGAACAGTTTTGAAACCATGGTGGAGCGAATGCCGGAGGTCAGACTGGATTGGAAGAATCAGCCGTTTTTTACGGACAAAGTTTTTAACGAAAGCCGTGTCCAATACGACAATCTGAAGTTGATACCCAATCAATATGCTCAGCCTAGCAATACTGCGGCTCGCGTGGATGCCTACAGCCGCTGGTATGCGCCCCTCAAGTGGAAGGATGTCAACTTTACGCCTTATGCGGGATACCGCGGGACGGAATACAACCATCAGTTAGCTTCAGCCGCTTCAAAGTTTCGGAGTGTGGCGGACTATGGCGCGGATCTTCGGACGCATTTCTACAAGCTCTATGATGTTTCGTTTGAAAAAGTGGGTATCGAGGTCAACCAACTGAGGCATATTTTTGAACCCAGCGTCGCGTTTCAGGGGAGCACTTCGTCGGTCGACCATAGAAAACTTATCCATTTCGACCAGATCGACAACGTAGACGATGCCGCCAAGGTGATCTTAGGCCTGGAAAATCGTCTTCAAACCAAACGGATTGTTGATGGGAAAATGCAACGTGTGGATATCGTGAGTTTTAACACGTTCCTTTTTTATGACATGATACCTTCCCGCGAGAATCCCAGCATCAAGGGGGCGCGTTTTTCAACCTTCGAAAATAAATTGGTCCTCCGGCCTTACGAGTGGCTTCAGCTTCAGACGCGCGTTCAATTTGATTTTGCCAGTCATTACTTGAAGCGAGCGGATCAAGACATTATTATCCGGAAGGGGAAGTGGCGTTTTCTTTTCGGCTATAGCCAGGTTCATGATTATTACGATTTTGTTACCGATATCAATGTTCAGAAGAGCCAGCAATTCATCATTGACGCGCGGTACAAGGTTAATCCTTTGTGGGTGGCGGGGGGATATATCCGGTGGGATACCTCGGATCGGAATCGGCTGAACAATCTTGTTTGGACACCCACGGACAACAGCGTGACGAGTGGTACTAATTCTCAAGGGTATGGGATCCAGGAGTGGGAGCTCTCGCTCATGCGGGATCTGCACGATTTTATCCTGGAGTTCGGGGTGAATTCGAGACATTCGTTCGTGAATAGCGCTAACAGTAATAAGAATAAAATGAACAACACCGTTTTTGCCAAATTAACAATGAAGGCTCTTCCTATCGGAGTTGGACAGGGTCAAGGACAGGCGCCTTTTTGCTCGCCCCGCATCGGGGAGACAGTGGCTGGGTCCAATGAAAGCGGTGGTTTTTTTGATTCACCGATGACCACATCGGATGATAAAACGCTGCCTTTTGCCGCGCGCTAATTTCGAAGAGCATCATTCAACTTCATTCAAGGCATTTGCCGGGTGTGTGAATTCATGAAAATCGGGATCAT
>JBAXGK010000382.1:0-2105 GCA_037139435.1 Candidatus Omnitrophota bacterium
CCCCGTACCCCTGTAAATCGAGAGCGAAGTAGGCGATCTTATTCTCCTGATAAAGTTTCAGGAGATCGATATCCGGTTCCTCCACATCGAGAAGATCGGAGAATTCGCTCCGGGACGATAGGTAGAGATCCGCCATAAGCCCCGAGAGGAATTTCTGGCTGCTCTTGAAGTTATTGATCATGCTCACAAGATCCATCTGCAGGACCGCGTCTTTGGGTTTGGTCAGATCCGCGAGCGATTCCAAGGATTTAACGTCCGTAAGACAGGCGTAAAGCGTTCGGAACGTGATCTTGTGTTCCGTGATAAGCAGCGCATTCAGGATCGTCAAAGCCGCCTGTTCCGCCATTCGCCGGTAGAATTCTTCGCTCCAGGCCATGCTTCCCACGATCTTGTCCTTCAATTCCGTGGCGTTGCCTCTCAGGAGTGGGTTATAGGTATTGGAGTTTTTGGGATGCGCGAGCGAAAAGAAGTAAAAGTCATCCAATCGCCCCTTTTTTTTCACGCTGTAGTGGATGCGGTCAAGGAGCTCAAGATCCCCCTTTCCGTCGATTATGATTGCGCCTTTCCCGTGATTGATGTCATGGGTGAGCATGGGAAGCAAAACGGACTCTGTCTTACCGGTCCCGGTGGAACCCACGACCTGCATGTGCATCTCCCGCTGGTCGTTTGTGAGGAATAAGGAGCGGTTCCTTGAGAAGCTCTCTCCAAGATAGTCCTGGAAATAGGACGACTTGTGCCTTTCGTACCGCATCCTAAAGGGCCCTGGCTCCCGTTTTACAGAGTCTCCTTTAAAAAGCTTTTCGTGGCTTCCCAAATAAGCGATCATGAGAAAAACGGGAAGCGATACGATCACGTAGAGGAAATAGAATAACCCGAGCTTTAAGGCCGTCCCGCCCGTTGGATTCCCCGCCCCGCTAAAGAACACAAGCAGGAGATCCTGAACGCGGTTAAAGGAAAGCGCGCTTGCAATCGAGCAAATGATCGATGCCGCGAAAAAGCACCGACGGAACCATCGATTTTTGACTCTCGATCCGATCGCGAGAAGAACACCCGCGAGCGCCAGCGGGACGCTTGAAAAAACTCCCGCGAGGAAGCGTACGACCCAAGGTTCCGTTCTTGTCTGATTTTTCGGCATAGCTCATTTCAGGTCCCCTAAAGCAGGCGGCTCAGTTCAAATTCCCCTCTTTTGTTCGCGAAGAGCACTTTCTCCCTTTCTTTTATCAGTTTTTTGTAGTCCACAAACCATGTCTTCCTCGCGTCATAATCCAGTTCCACGAGCCAGTCGCGCGTATCCCCACGGACGATCACAAAGAGGAGCCGGTAGCTCTCGGAGCGGTCATAGTAGCCGAAGAGGTCCCGGTAACGTTCCCGGCCCTTCGTGAGCCCGTTCTCGAACTCAAGAGCGATCCTCCGCCCCCGGATCGTAAGGACCGCGTCCGGCCTTCGAAAGAGATGATCCCGTTCTATCAAGATCCTTTCGCTTGTCCACTGATAGAGCCCCATCTCACGGAAAAGGATCCGGAGATTATTAACGTGCAGGTCATGGGAAATGTTCCTGTCGAAATAAGGGGTCGGCTCCGTCACCTGAAGTCCCGAATCCAGGAACTTTGTTTTAAGCACTTCGACGGCCGCGTTAGAAGCAAAGTAGGCGTCCGTCCCTTGTTTCCCGCTGTATTCTTTTGTCAGATAACCCGCATTAACGAGTTTCCCGACCCGGTGCCAGCAAGCATTCGCGTCCGGTGATCTTTCTTTCCAGAACCCGTCCTTGATCTGGTTGTAACAGACGTACCTTTGCTCATGAATGAACTGGAAGACAGCGATATCGCGCTCCGTCAAAACCACCGGAGACTTGTCTTTTACCGGATCTTCAGCACTCTGAGCTTCATGGTTCTCTAAGTCTCCTGACACACTGCTCCTCCTGATCTTCTAAGAGATCTCTTCTCCAAACACACCCCGCACCAAGGGGAGAAGCTCAAGGCCTCTCCCCTTTATTCGCTCTTACTTGGCCAGGCTGCTTAACGTCCGCGACAGGTTATCCGTCAGATCCGTAACAAGACGGGCCTGCTCATGGAACATTCTGTAATCATCCTGGCTTTTCTGCACTC
>JBAXGK010000383.1:0-2072 GCA_037139435.1 Candidatus Omnitrophota bacterium
CCCGGACTCTCCGTGGATCCACGTTCAAAAATTGTGCGCCGTCATCACCTCCACGAAACGCTCCTTCAACGCGCAGTCCGAAATGCCATTCAGAAAACGGAAATTTCAAAACCTGCGACGCCGCATTCCCTTCGGCATTCTTTTGCGCGAAATTCCGGAGAAACCACTGAAGATGCTCCACCGCCTGCCGGCCGTCCAAGATCCCGCCCTTTGAAACTTTTGCCGGTTCTCCCACACTGACCTTATTGCCCGAAGCGTTCTGAAACTCAACATCGATCCGACCCTCCCCGATCTTTTTCGCATAATAAGCCAGGACCCGTTCAAAGAGGTTCGTCAGTTCTGCCTCGGTCTTTGCCGTGCCCCCGGCGACGGGTCTACGCGAATGTTTCCGCACTCCCCAAACAATACCGGCCGCTAATCCGGCGCCCAGAATAACCGCTCCCGCAACCACCGGGGCCCAAACCTGGATCCAAGCTAAACTCTCCGCCACCAACCGCGCTTCCGAGCGAGACCCCGCAAGCGGACTTCGGAGAAATTTTTGGGCATCCACGATCGCGGGAAGAAGGTGGTTCTTGTGCTTGGCGCTTTCTATTAAAGCAATGTGCTGGAGGGCTTCAGCGCGGGCATCGCCAGAATCGCTTTCATCCTCATCCGCCACAGCATGAAGCTCACCCAAAAGATCATCGAGAGAAGTCCCAGCCTCTTCGAGGACATCCGCAGACTCTTCGTCCGTTCCAGGTTCCAAATCGCCCTGATCTCGCACCTCGGAACGGCCACGCGCAAAATAGTTTTCCGCTAGACGGGACCCTGCGATGACTGGGCTGAGTTTCAAAGACGAATCGCGGAATAAGGCGCTCAAACTGGGCCACGCGCCGCGTGATCCCTGGGCTCTTGCCTTGGCCTTGCGCGCTTTAACAATATCCTGAGCTTCTGTGAAAGAAATGACAGCGGATCCATCTCCAATTTCTTGAACGGGACCGGATATCATTTGGCTTGTTACCGAGTGAATGACGTCCCGGACCATTGTCCGCAGGGCCACCTGATCGATCCCGTAGGGATTTTCGGAAGCCAACACCTGCCGGTCCGCAAGAGAAACGGATTCGTATGTCGCTTCTTTCGCGCTCAACGTACTACGCTCAACGCCCAACGAGGACCCCCTTGAGCCCTTACCTTGGGCATTGCCCGTTGTGCGTTGCGCCGATTGAAGCACGTTATTGATGTACGCCTCATGTCCTTGGGCGTCAGCCCCCGTAATGCTGGGAGAAATAAGCGCATAAGTGTATTTTTTACTCGTGAAATACTGATGAAAGGGTTCTGAGTGGAAAC
The DNA here is from genome assembly GCA_037139435.1 of Candidatus Omnitrophota bacterium. Taxonomy (GTDB): domain Bacteria; phylum Omnitrophota; class Omnitrophia; order Omnitrophales; family Aquincolibacteriaceae; genus Aquincolibacterium. Next base: position 1,327 of record JBAXGK010000383.1, read on the forward strand.
CGCCGGTAATGACTGCGACCTTGGTCGCCCCGGTCTCTTTGAGGCGTTCATCGACACGCTGCATCATGAGGACATCGCGTTCTTTAACGCCGGCGTAGAAACGCAGCGCTGCTTCATACAATTCATTTAGTTCATTGATATGTGAGAACTCCACCGCCTTAGTACGGCGGAAGGCGTACGGCGTACCGCCTAACGCTTTCGCCTTACTCCGTACTCCGTACTCCGTACCTGAGAGCTGATTTACCAGCGCTGAAGGCTTCAAACCGTTCTTCCTCGAAACAATGCTGTCGTAGTCCCCCGGCGTTAATTCAAGCGCAAAGAGTTTTTGTAACAACCGGTGATCCGCGAGGAGCGCGACAAGCTTTTTCTCTTCTTTATTGCGGGTCAGCTTTGCAGCGATCTCATTCGAAAGCTTCTGGACTTCCAGCATGAGGCGATCCGCTTTAAGTTCGCTTTGAAGAAGCAGGGTCCCGATAAAATAGCGGACGTTGGGAAAAGCATCGTAGTTAAAATTTTCCGGCAGCTGCTTGACCATATCTTCGAAGAGAATGCCGGTTTCAGGGTCGGGAAGCTGGATGCTCGTCGATTGAGAATTCAACAAGCTCTCAATCGATTGGTACGGCGTAAGGCGTACGGCGTCGGGCTTTGAGTTATTATCTTTTCGCCGTACTCCGTACTCCGTACCCCGTACGAGCATAAAGCGCCGCAGAGCCTTCAGGAACTCGTCCCGCTCTTTCGGGAACTTC
>JBAXGK010000384.1:0-2059 GCA_037139435.1 Candidatus Omnitrophota bacterium
TCGAGAACGACGATGGACATCGCCTCATGGCGGGAAGGAATGACCATGAGGTTTGCAGCATGGTAGGCTTCCGATTTTTCATCATATTACTCTGGCCCTCATTACGCATTACGTCCCAATAACTCCTGTGCGGTATAAAGATTGTAAAACGCCTCCGGGATAAGCGCTTTGATGCGATTAAGACTCTCAAGCGGCGGCTTTAACACCAACGGCGGCAGTTCAGAGGTACGCTGAGGACTCCAGCGAAACTTCTTGAGTTCATCTTCTTCTGATTGTGTTTTCAATAGAGCAGCCAGAAGCACCGCGCGCGACGCCGAAATTTTCGCCTCCTCAAGCCGAAACCTTGTATTCACAAGATGACTCGAAATCCTACTGATGCCATCTGCCAATATTTCTGAGTGATTATCCCGTGGCACGCCCCTCAATCCAAGCCCGCACACCTTTATACCCGTATGCAAAGTATCCTCAACCGCCTGTTCCTGTGAATATTTTCCACCACGATAACGAATCTCTGCCTCAGAAAGCGCCTGATAGCTTTTCCGGACCAGGACAATGTCTGCCGCCGCGTTGAAAAGCTCACCCACATCGAAAAGCTGTTTGACGATCTGCATGCTGGATTTCTGGGAATAATGGACACCTATCGTATTGGGAGCAAAAGCCGTAAGCTTGTCCCCCAACAAACAATCTATAACGGGCATGTTAACCTTGACGATCTTTTCCAGTCGAATAAAGGGCGTTTCAATCGAATAAACTCCCGTCTTTGGGTAAAGGTCTTCCTCTTCTAAAATATCGAGTAGCACATAATCACGCCTCCTGGAGATAACGGAGTCATAAAAGAACTTGAAATGCGTCCTGCGCGGCAGGCCCCGCTCGCCACGATCGTCTGGTTCATGCCCTAAAAAAGGAGGCTTGCGTCCGATATCCGCAAAAAGTGGCTCGTACGCGGTGCGAGACATCGAGGTCACTATATCGATATCTATGGAAAGTCTACGGAACCCTTTCAAAAGCAAAATCATGCTGGTGCCGCCTTTAAAGACGAACCGCATGGAAGACTCGCCCAAGGCGCACAGCAAGGCAAATCCATAGATGGACTTCTCCAGCAACGCCGGATCGACACTGCCCATCTCAGCTCTTTTTTGAGTTATCCATTCCTTGCTAAAGCATTGATCAGCGATCATAACGGTAATCAGCTCCAGCCACTTTTTCGTAAAAAGTGGCTTAAATTGATTTTATTTGTTCAACAACACGCATCGTATCCAATTTACGCCTTTGGGCATAGCTAAGAAACGCACCAATGTCGACTCGGCCGACCGTAAGAACGCTCACCAATATTCGGTAACACTCATCCTCATCCATGAGGTTCAAAGCGGCCGTCTCGACAAAAAGATCCACAAAGACTTTCTCTATATCCGCATAATGCACGCTTGAACGTTCACGAGAAATGGTTGGCCTGATCACAACCGTTTTTTCACCGATGCTGAATTTTTGAGCATCCTTCCCTCGCGGGTTCAACCATGTGTCATATCCGGCATCCTTTAAAAAGTCGTAAACACCGCTCATGGCATCGCGATCCACATAAACGAACATAACGAATCGGGCAAGCAGATGATGAGCGAATGACTTCAATTGCTCCGTTGACCAAACGGAGAAAGAAAGAAGCGGGTATTTTTCCCCCAGCGTTGTGGTTATTTTTTTAACCGGCAGCCGCTCCAATTCAAAAGATTGCTTGATGAATGAGTACCATCCCCTGCCGGCCCCATACAAAACGCCCTCTTTGTTAAAATCAACCAAATATCGGTTTAAAGTACTCGCGAGAATGGGAGAACGTCCTTTAGAGACAAGATCATACAGATCTTGTCGGCTAAAATATCTCCGATTTTCATTCATCATTTTGATGATTTCGTTTCGGAGCAAATTTTTAAGACCAGTTTTATTCATTGCGGTTAATGCAAACCTCCATCCCCGCCCCTGAAATATCTTCCCCAGGCATACACCGGGATTCCCTGCGAGACCTTTGAATTTCTCCTAAAACGCGGCAAATCGTCATGCCGGCGAAAGC
>JBAXGK010000385.1:0-2055 GCA_037139435.1 Candidatus Omnitrophota bacterium
ATGACCTGGAGCTGGTCATACTCGTCATAGATAATGAAATTCCGGTCGAGTTCCATCGCCGGACCGTCCTGGCGAAGAATCCGAAGACAGGTGGAATGGAAGGTGCTCACCCAAACCCGTTGAGCGACGAGTTTTTCGATGCGGTTACGCATTTCGGCTGCGGCTTTATTGGTAAACGTGACGCCCAAGATATTAAATGCCGGAACGCCGTGATTGATCAAATACGCGATCCGATGCGTGAGAATACGCGTCTTCCCGCTTCCTGCCCCGGCCAGGATCAAGAGCGGCCGAACCGGAGACCAGGTGACCGCCTCTTTCTGAGAACCATTTAGATTAGCAAGAAGGTCTTTCATTTTATGCTCCTGGTACGGCGGAAGGCGTACGGCGTACCGGGCCTCCTGCTTTTTCGCCGTACTCCGCACACCCTACACCGTACGATTGGTCATTCATCTTCAATTTTATATTTTCCAAACACGTCCTCGAATTCATAGACCTTATCAAAATCTTCGAGTTTGTCCTCGGCCTGTTTACTCAGAAGTTTGACATCGATCAAAGCAAAAACGATCTTCCCGAAATCAAGCGTCTTCCGGATACCCCAGTGTTGAAGGACGGTCATGGCCATGGGACCGAACTGGTCGAGCGCGTATTTGCTGATCCCGAGCGCTAGTTCCTGGCCCGTAACATGCCGAGGTTTTTTAAGCCCGCTCACCACATCATGAAGCGCGGCCAGAATGAACGTGTAGGCCTCGAACTTATAGCTCGGGTCATTCTCGAGAATCTCTTCAATCTTTTCAAGAAAACTTCCAGATTCTTCCATTTTTCCTAAGCCTTGAGGCCTGAGAGACGAGCCATGAGAAAAATTTTACTCAATGCTCATGTCTCAAGACTCACGGCTTTCCTTTCTGCTTGAAAATAAAGTTCGGGATCCATGTCCGTATTCTGGATCGATATTCCAAATACCTGCTCCAACCCTTTCTGGATCGCCCGGATCAGGTCTTCACGCATGATCCCCGGCGGGATTAAGATCGATTCATGGTGCAAAAGAAAACCTTCGGAACGCTTTTGCGCTCCCCCGGCGACCTTTTTTCCCTTCCAGGAAAGATCACTTTCAACCGGAAAATCAAAACAGTCGTTCCCTTTCGAGAGCTCATCCTTACCGCTGTAAAACTTTGAGTCCAGACCGCAAAGCTGAAGACCTATCTTAACACCTTCATGGATCTTCGCGTAACTGGTCTTCACAGAACCAAGATTTTCCGGATCGACAAGCACCCGTGCCGTCAGTGAGAAGATCAGATCCTGACCATGAAGCACACACCCTCCGCCCGTAATGCGCCGGCAAACTGGGATCTGTGAATGCTTGAGAACCAGATCGGACTTCGAAAGGGCCGCGGAATCCCGGAAAGAATACCCCACGCTGATCCAGGGCGCGGAGGAAACATAGAAGCGAACCGTGGGAACCTGGGGGGTGCATTTTTGAGATTCGAAAAGAATTTCATCCAGCGCCATTTGAAGCGGCATCGGCGCACTAATCGTGGGAAGACAAAGCCACTTCACAGACAACAGACGACAGACTTCAGACTACAGACTAGAAGCATAATACCGTCACTCCACATTCTTATGAACAACTTCGATAAGTCCGTGCAATGTTTTGGCGGTTTCTTCCCTCAAAAGCTCCAGGCTTTTATAGTCTGGTTCTGCCAAGTAACCTAATTGGCATGATAATTCAATGAGATATCGCGCTTCCGCCAAAGAGGCTTTGGCGATATAGAGAAAATGCAGATAATCTTTTTCGGTCTGCCGATTAGATCCCTCCACAATATTGCAGGCAACAGAAACCGCTGCGCGACGGACTTGGGACACAAGACCATACAATTCGTTTTTCGGAAAAGACGCTGTGAGTTTGTAAATCTCAACGACCAATTGATTGGCGAATTGATATGCCTTTATTTTTTTATAATCGCGCATCGGGTGTTCAGTCTGAGGTCTGCAGTCTGCAGTCTGTTGTCGGCAGCATCTTTTCAGCTGCCAAAGCTTTCTCGCGGACCTGATCGCGAT
>JBAXGK010000386.1:0-2051 GCA_037139435.1 Candidatus Omnitrophota bacterium
TGAAGAACAAACTCGACATGGAGGCTCTCACCGCCTATCAGCAAGGGCTTGAAATGGATATCACCAATGCGGTGATCCAGCGCCTCCAACAGGATGGCACGGTGAAGGTTGTGGAACAAAAGAATGCCGATGCGATCCTGAAAACAGATCTCGTGTCACTCCAACAGGAAGGGCTTCGGTTCAATGCCCTAGAAGGTGTGGCGCAATACCGTCTTTTTATCGTCGTCAGCCTACAGCTAGTGGATGCGAAGACGGGAGATATTATCTGGAAGGAGCCGAATTTCTCGGGAGATACGGAGTACTATCTAACCACGGTGACATCGATTGGCCAGCAGAAGGCATCTGTCGATGCCACTCATCGTCTCGCGTACAACATTGTGGATCGCATTACCGAAGATTGGTAAGGTCTTTTCTTTGCCACCCCTTGTGAATACCGAAGTATTCCTCATCTCTGGCGATCCGTTCCTCAGAACCCAAAGAGCCAAGGTCCTTGCCGCTGAGATTGAAAAGAAATCTGGCGGACCGATTGCTCAGCAAACCTTCAATCTTGACGAAACACCCCTCGAAACCATTCTTGCAGCGGCCAGGACCCTTCCATTCTTTTCGTCAGGGCAGGTGATTTATGCTCAAGGAGCAGGGACGCTGAAGGAGCAGGATCTCGCAGTGCTGACCGCCTATCTTGGAAATCCGACGCCCGGGACCACGCTCATCTTGGAAGCGGATGATCTCAAAGGCGCTTCGGAGCTTCAAAAACTTATCAAAGCAAAGGGGCAATTAATCCTTTTGGCTAAAGACGAGGCTCGCGGGGCGGGGGCGACCTTCCTCCAGCAAAAGCTCTTGCAATATCACAAGACCATGGCTCCCGGCGCCAAGTCTCGGATCCTCGCCATGTGCGGGGATGCCGTGATGTTCCTCGATACCATGCTCGAACGGCTCGTTCAGTTCGCGGGCGACAAGCCCGAGATCGATGAGGATATGGTCAATCGATTCGAGGAGAATTGGACCGAGATGGATGTTTTTAAACTTACGAATGCTTTGGTGGATCGTGACCCCGCGAGGGCTCTTAAAGTTTTTCGTGACTTGATGGATTTTTATGAGGCGGAGCTTTTTTCTCTTGTCGGGATTTTGCACTGGCAGCTTCGGCAATTATGGCAGGCGGCCATGCTTTTAGCTTCAGGCGTTTCCGAACGAGAGATCAGCTCCAAGCTCCGGATGTCTCCGAGTCGATTGAGCGCGCTCAGGCGATTTCCCGTCGAGAAATTAGAATCGGCTATGGAAGCGCTCTATCAGATCGACCGAAAGTCCAAGAGCGGACAAATCGAAGGTATTTCGGGATTGGAATCTTGGCTTTTGGAGTACACTTCGTAAAACGAGCTTCCACTCGATTTACGCGATCAGCGTACGACGCGCAACGCGCAACGAATTAATTGCTGGCTTTTACGTTGCGCGTTGCCCGTTGAACGGGAAGATTACTTTTTCTTGATCTTGGCGAGGAAAAGCGCGATGCGGGATTTTCTCCGGTCAGCACGGCCGTGCGGGATGACTCCTTTGGAGACCGCGTGGTCATAGCGGGCCACGAGAGTTGCGCCGATCGCTTGGGCCTTTTCGGGCTCGGAGGCGAGCTGGGCCAATTTCTTGCTGAGGGATTTCAGCTCAGAGAGAACGGCCAGGTTTTTCGCGCGTTTTTTAGCATCACTTCGAATACGTTTTGCAGCGGAACGAATATTGGGCATTTCGATGACTCCTTTAGGTGAAAAAAGTGGCGACAATGTAACACGGGGTTCTGCTCCTGTCAACGAGGTTCCCCCTACCCACGCCACAGGGAAACGGCATCTAATGAAGGCTGCCGCAGTTGTGGGGGTCATGACCCTGGTCAGCAGGATCTTAGGGCTGATCCGGGACATTGTGAGCGCCAAGACCTTCGGGACGAGTTGGCAGTGGGACGCTTTTCTTTACGCGTTCATGCTGCCGAACCTTTTCCGGCGAATCGTGGGGGAAGGCGGGCTTACGAGCGCTTTCATCCCTGTCTATAACGAGGTTGCCGCGAAGGT
>JBAXGK010000387.1:0-2043 GCA_037139435.1 Candidatus Omnitrophota bacterium
CAAATGGCTGATTCGCCACAACAAATTCGCTATCTCTTCAGCCGATTTAGTAAATTGCGTAGCGCGGCGACTTCTTCCACCTGGCGCGGAAAACTTCTTCCACTTCGGAGCCCAGGGGCGACGGTTTTGAAGACCGTGTTTTAAAGAGCGATTAAAGTGGGTGTTTCCTGGAGGAAATCTTCCTCATGGATTCACCGACTAGTTCGATACTATAGGCATTGTGGACCAGCCGGTCAAGAATCGCATCCGCAAGCGTCGGATTTCCGATGATCTCATGCCAGTGATTGACCGGGAGCTGGCTGGTCACGATGGTCGAGGCCGTCTGGTGGCGATCTTCAAGGATCTCAAGGAGATCTCTGCGCTCCGCCTCAGTTAATGCGGCAAGGCCCCAGTCATCGATGACCAACACATTCGTCCGGGTCAAGGCCCGCATCAGTTTTGAATAGCGTCCATCTCCTCGGGCCAGCGCGAGATCCTGAAACATCCGCGGGGCACGGACGTACAAAACCGTGTGCCCTAACAGACACGCTCTGTGAGCCAGTGCACAGGCGACAAAGCTTTTCCCGACACCACAAGGCCCCGTGATGAGCACGTTAAGATGTTCCAGAATCCATTTGCTGCCGGACAGTTTCTTGATGAGATCCTTATCCAGACCGCGAGGGTGCGTGAAATCAATATTTTCCACGCACGCAGTTTGTCTCAGCCGTGCCTGACGAAGCCTGATTTCAAGGCCCCGATTCTCTCGTTCCGTCAGTTCGCGATCGATTAAAAGCCCCAGACGCTCGTCAAAGGTCAATGCATCACAAGCGCCTGACGAAAGTTGTTCCTCAAGTCCTTTGAGCATCCCTCGCAATTTCATCATTCTCATTTTGTCTTGAGTCGGTGTGGGTAACATGTTTTATCTCCTTTGATTGTTTAATTTTTTACGGGTTGTCCAGGTTCATGCTCCGCATCGTTTTGAACCGAGATCGTGGTTCGCATCGAATTTAAACGCAAAGTTTTTTCGCTTTTCCCTCCTTTTTTTAGTTTTTGAAATAATCGCCGCCACGAATATTTTGATGCGCCACGGACACAGCCGGGGAGTGTTCCGGAAGTTTTTCCAGGTCCAGACCGTTCTGAAGAATGGATTTGATGCTTTTGTACGTATACGCTCCGATTTTCACCGCCCGGGCGCAGGCCGCTTCCAATCTTGCTTCAGAATAGGGCTGCACCATCGAGAGAATGCCCAGACACGAACGGTATCCGAGTTCCGGATACTGTCGACTGTTTAAAATATGCTCAATCACACAGGACGTTTGGCCGCCGATCTTCCCAGCCCATTCGATCATCCTTGTTGGTGTCCAGGATAGATGCTCCTGATGAGTGCGCGGCATGTGTTCGTAAACGGTCGTATGCTTCCCCTTGATATAGCTTCGAAGGTGGCTTGCCACCCGTTTTTCGTCATGAAGAATCTCCACAGTCCTTGCGGTATACCGCGCCTCGACCTTCTGATGGATTAGACGATAGGGAACGCTGTAATAATGCCCGTCAACGTCGACGTGGTAATCGATATTCACCTTGGGATGCTTCCAACAGGTATATTCATACCGCTCGACCGGCAGAGGCTTCAGGGCGGGCAACTCGATCTCTTTAAAAACTGATAAACGGCTCCCCGGCATTTTCTGGAACGCCTTTCCGTTCAGTTTCAGTAAAAGCTCCCCAATCGCTTCATTCAGTTCTTCCAGACTGAAAAACTTCTGATTCCGGATCGCCGCCAGGATCCACCGCTCCACCAGCAAAACTCCGGCCTCGACCTTGGCTTTATCTTTTGGATGTCGGACACGCGCCGGGATTACCACGGTTCCGTAATGCGCGATCATGTCCGCGTAGGTTCGGTTGATCTCGGGCTCGTAGCGACAGGGCGAGGTCACGCCCGACCGAAGGTTGTCGGGCACAATTTTTTCTGTAACTCCTCCGAAATAATCGAATGCACGAACATGACTTCCGACCCAGGATTCCAGCCCCTGATCCGCCGTCGCTTCGGCGAAGGTGTAATTGCTTGCG
>JBAXGK010000388.1:0-2036 GCA_037139435.1 Candidatus Omnitrophota bacterium
CGATAAAACAATCAGTTAGCAAGATTACAAAAACGAAAAAGTGGTTATTATTTTAGAATCTGCCAAGTGATTAATAGGTGTATCATATTGTTTTTTAACTATTTTATTGATCACGCCAAAGTCAGAAGAGCCCATTATTTTCGAGTGTTGAATTTGGGTTAGAGCTTTCGTAGCGTTTCACGACGACCTTTGCGGGCGGAATTTGTGAAACGCGAGGCTACTTTCAGAAAATCTCAGCTATTGTCCCTGGTGCAGGTGACTGACCCGAAATGTAGAAATCTTTAGGAATATGAGCTTATGAAAAATTATGGAAGAACAAGAAGTCTTGTTACTGGCGGAGCTGGCTTCTTGGGTAGCCACCTATGCGAGCGATTGCTGAGGGAAGGGCATGAAGTGATCTGTCTCGATAATTGCTATACCGGGACGAAGGAGAACATCAGTCACATGATGCACGATCCATCGTTCGAGTTTCTCCGTCACGATATCACTTTTCCTTTATATATCGAGGTCGATCAGATTTACAACCTTGCCTGTCCTGCGTCACCGATTCACTATCAGTTCGATCCGATACAGACAACAAAGACCTCTGTGCACGGCGCCATCAACATGCTCGGTTTGGCAAAGCGGGTCAAAGCAAAGATTCTCCAGGCTTCCACTTCCGAGGTCTATGGCGATCCCACGATTCATCCCCAGCGAGAAGATTACTTGGGAAATGTCAATCCTATCGGTATTCGTTCTTGTTATGACGAAGGAAAGCGCTGCGCTGAGACGCTATTTTTCGACTATTTCCGCCAACTCCAGTTAAGAATCAAGGTGGCCAGAATATTCAATACCTACGGACCGCGCGTTCCTCCCAATGATGGCAGGGTCGTCTCGAACTTTATCGTCCAGGCGCTAAAAAACCAGCCGATCACCGTCTACGGTAACGGATTTCAAACTCGATCCTTTTGCTATGTCGATGACCTGATCGAAGGTCTCGTGCTCCTTATGAATACGGGCGATGATTTCACAGGGCCTATGAACCTGGGTAATCCGGAAGAGTTCACCATACTCCAACTTGCTGAAAAAGTAATCGGCATGACCGGTTCGAAATCAAAGATTATTTTCGAAACTCTCCCACAGGATGATCCACGACAGCGTCAGCCAGACATCGCACTCGCTAAAGAGCAATTGGGTTGGGAACCAAAGGTGAAACTGGAAGAGGGACTTACCCATACAATTGCCTATTTTGATACTTTACTGAGGAAGGCCAGTACATGAAAACTTTACCGGTCCTCGTTACGGGAGGAGCAGGCTATATAGGAAGTCATACCTGCAAAGCCTTGGCAGCAGCGGGCTTCTTACCAGTCACCATTGATAACCTCGTCTACGGTCACGAGTGGGCAGTTAAATGGGGCCCCCTCATCAAGGGAGACATCTGTGACCGTGATCTCCTCGATCACGTGTTTGCTACCTATAAACCCGTGGCAGTCCTTCATTTTGCGGCTTTCGCCTATGTGGGCGAATCTGTCATTTCACCGGACAAATACTATCGCAATAATGTTGCCGGCACAATTACCCTCTTGGATGCGATGCGGACTCAAGGATGTCTTAATCTCGTTTTCTCAAGTACGTGCGCTACCTATGGTATTCCACGCATCATTCCCATACCGGAAGACCACGAGCAGAAACCGATCAACCCCTATGGATGGAGCAAGCTCATGATCGAGCAGATCATGCGCGACTATGAACGGGCCTATGGTATCCGCCACGCTTCGCTCCGCTACTTCAACGCCGCCGGTGCTGATCCAGAAGGAGAAATTGGTGAAGACCACGATCCCGAAACGCATCTAATACCCTTAGTTATAGAGGCCGCCTTCGGGCAACGTTCTTATGTCGAGATTTACGGCACCGATTACCCTACACCGGACGGCACGGCAATCCGAGACTACATCCATGTGACCGACCTAGTCGCTGTGCACGTCCTGGCACTGCAACACTTACTCGATGGCAAGGAGAGTGTTTCCCTGAACGTGGGCACAGGTAGGGGCTATTCT
>JBAXGK010000389.1:0-2022 GCA_037139435.1 Candidatus Omnitrophota bacterium
TCCCATCGGGCACGCGGGAGCCTCGGTCTGCTTTGTGCTTCTCGCGCTTTGCTTCGTGATCCGTAAGGCAATTCATCCGGACTTTTCCTTCCTCAAGAAAACTGAGCATCTTTGGCTTTTGCTCTTTTTTGTTTTTTGCGCCTTGTCTTTAGTGAACAGCGGTCCCTATCTTCAGAAGAGCCTCTGGGCCTTGTTTTTGAAATGGGGTAAATACCTGCTGGTTTTTTTGTTCTTCCGCGAAACACTCACTAGCCCGATGAAATTAAAGCGGGTGGGGTGGGCTATTTTGATTACTGCGGCCATTATCGGGATCGATGGCCTGGTCCAGTTTTTCAGGGGAACCGATCTTTTTTATAACGGTCCTGCTTTCCGGGGGCAGTATTCCCGGATCCTGAGCGCAACATTCAAAAACCCCAATGACCTGGCTTCTTATCTGGGGCTTGTAATAGGGGTGTCCTTGGCCATGTTGGTGACTGCAACAACACAAAAGGTGCGCTGGATCTTCGGGGCGCTCACGATCTCTCTGGGAGCTTGTCTTGTGCTTACTTATTCGCGTGGGGCCTGGTTCGGGGTTTTTTTCGGTTTGCTTCTTATGATGCTGATCTCTCGGAAGTGGCGGGTTTTTCTTCTCGTCCTGGGCCTCCTTGGCATAACATTTTCGTTGATCCCCAATCTCTTAGCGAGGGCTCTCAGCGGTATTTCATTGACGAAAGGTCTTCAGCCCGCATTTTTTGCCGCCCGAGACGAATACTCTGAAGTGGGATTTCAGCTGATCCTGGAAAATCCTTTCCTTGGAAAAGGGCTTGGAACTTTTATGGATTATTGCGGCCAACGAAGCTCTACCCTGGTTGCGGATTATGCCCACAACGGCTATCTTCAAATTTGGGCCGAATCGGGGATATTCAGCCTTCTCGCATTTCTTCTTTTTGTTGGGACTCTGCTTGGAAAGGGTGTTAGGTCCTTCAAAAGAGGCGGAGACCCGCTTCTCCTCGGGCTCATTTGCGGGATCTTTGCTTTTTTGGTCCATAGCTCCGTTGACACTCAGTTCTACTCAGTCGCGCAATCGTACCTTCTTTGGTCCATGCTAGGCATTCTCGCTGCGGCAACACAAAATGCTTTTGTTCCTATGCCCCAAGAAGCCACTCAAAAGCAGACGTACTCCGTATTAGGTTCGTTATTTAAACAATACCGGGAGGCTTCGATAAACAGGCGGGGAAAGTCTCTTGCGGAAAAAGTCGAGAAAAATATTTTTTATTTAAATAAGAAGGTTCTGGCTTCTTTGGGTCTCGCTTTCATGATCTTGCTCGGAGTTGTTATAACGCGTTTCTTTGAAAATCTTGCGCAGGTTGAGGCGTATAGCCCAACCATGGTTCAAGCTCCTACGCATAGCGTCTCAGAAGATTTTGACAAGGAAGCCAGCGTTAAAAACTACGCTAATTTGGGTCGTGCCGGTATCGATGCTGGGGAGGGGGCAGTGATTGAAAAACCGATTGTGTCAACGCCCGTGACTTCCGTGCGACCAACTGCTGTAAGATCTGCAGATCCTGCCAAATCGTTTGCTGTGAGACCCGTTACAACTTCTCGCCCCATTCCTCGCGCATATGTCAATCCCACTAGCGTTGATCCATTGAGTCTGCGGAATAAGGCTGATGCTGCTTTGCAGAAAGCCGGTGTTAAGACAAAAGAAGAGGCGATGGACGTCAGCTTGGCCCTCTGGGAAAAAAGAAGAAGGATTTATTTTTCTTAAAAGGTTGTAAGAAATGTGGGTTTTGTATGGTGGAAAAATGTTTCCGTGCGTGAATATAGTTCGACGCATGAGCAATGAGAGATCGAGGCATTAATTTTAATAGTACTTTGAGTGGCAAATAGCGGGATTTTTCCCGGCGAAAGAGATGGTATCTATAAAGTCGATGGATACTTGTCAAGATTAGAAAAAGAAAGATCTTCTCAGATGCTCTCAAGAAAGGCGTTTTAAAATGACCTGGAAAAAGATTATGATTTTGTTAGCGATGGTGTTTGCAA
>JBAXGK010000390.1:0-1999 GCA_037139435.1 Candidatus Omnitrophota bacterium
TTGAAGCAGATCGGGCAGGACTTCTTGGTTGCTGGGGCGAACCCGCGTGGAGTACTTTACGGCGTGTATGCGTTTGAAGATTTCATAATCGCAGATGCGGAAGGCGCTCTGGACATTAAGAAAGTGCCATATTACCGGAAACGGGGGAGCGGTTTGCATTACAGTTTCAATCCCCACGTAGAGTTTGTCGCGGAAGGCCATCTGGAGGAAAAGGTGGAATACCTCGCGCGCTTGGGAATCAATCAACTGACTGATCAGGGAATCTGCGGCAATATCCAACGTCTGGTGAGAAGTGAGGTATTCCCGTTCGAAATACCGCCGGAAGTGGAGTATCAGCACCAAGCCAAAAAGTTGTCCGCGCTCTGCCGGAAATTCGGGATTGAGCATTACGTTTGGCTGCAGATGCCGAATCTCGCCGCCGATGTCGGACTTTATCCGAAGCAGTCGCTGGGGAAAGTCAAGCGCCCTTGGGGCGGCGAGCAGAACGGCATGGACACGACTTTGTGTGTCAACAGTACCATTGTCCAGGAACACCTCCGCAACATGATGAGGCAATTGGTGCGGGAATACCCGGATGTAACCGGGGTATTACTCTATAATTTGGACGGGAGTCACTGGTTATGCACGCCAGAATACTGCGACTGTTGTCGAATATTTTGCGCTGATTCCCCGCCCGGCACATTCACCCCGTGGGAGACCCAAGCCAAGCTGGTGACCCTGTTGGCGGACGCGGCACACGAGGAGAATCCCGAGTTCGTGCTCATGTTGTGGGGCGCGGTACACTATCATGGTGAATACTTCAACAGGATGATTCACGAGGCGCGCGGCTACGGCCGCCTGCTTGCCTGTTGGAATGCCTCAGATCGGAGCGTGATGGTTACCACTGCAGCGGAACCAGATCCCGCCTTTTTTCTCTCGAAGGACATCTGCGCCGAACGGGGAATCCCGTTTCACATGATCTTCGAGTTCAACAATCTGGAATCGCTTGCCAAAAGCCTGCCGTTTCCTTTCCACGTTTGCGACGCGCTCCGGACATTCAAACGCTGGGGGACGAGAAACCTGACCGAGATCTACGGCGTGATTCCTGAACATAACTCGATCAATGCTCTGGTCATGAGGGCCTTCCAGTGGAATCCGGATTTGGATCAAGAGAAGTTTCTCACCGACCTGTTGCTTCGCCAGTTTGGGGCTGCGGTCGGGAAATTGACGTATCAGGTATGGGATGAGATGAGCAAGGCCTTTGACGTATGGAATGATCTGCAATTCAGCCCCTTGGACGGAAGCCAGCATATCCTGAGCATTGGAACTTCAGTGCCTCTGCCTCCAGCTAATCTGCCAGACATTGTCAATCGCTACGCGCATCGGGAGCGACTCCGGCAGATCTGTGCGGTCCAGCCACCAGCCTTCGCGATCGGTCGGTTCAAAGGTGATGGTTGTTGTGTTTTTGCCTGCAAAGGTGCCGGGCCCAGAGACGGTAATCGGCACCGCAATAGTTTTTTGCTGGGTGCGGGGAGGGTGGCTCGGCTGATCCATCAGATCGAGGTCAACCGGAATCCGGTTAAACTCCTCATACGAAGCGGAAAGGATTTTTTCATTGCCCGCCAGCAGGCGGCCCGGTGTTTTGTTCATTGTACTCATATTTTTACCACGGATTACACAGATAGCACGGATGACCCCGCTTAGACCAGCACCCGTTTCCATTTGAGTGTTGAGAATTTAAAGTTGATTAGAATAGCTAAATCAAGACCGGTTATATTCAAGTATCCGAGCATTTGAGTGATATGTGTTTCGTTGAAGGCGGTTACCACTTTTGGATCAACGATGACGAGACCGTCTACGATGAGGTCCGGGATCAGAGTGCCAATCAGTTTTTCATCGTAGTAAACGTTAAAATTTTTCTGCTGATCACAAGTATGGCCTTTTTTCCGCAACTCAATGATCAGCGCGTTTTCGTATAACTTTTCATCTAACCCCGGTTTTAGACGGTTGAGGACGGTCA
>JBAXGK010000391.1:0-1989 GCA_037139435.1 Candidatus Omnitrophota bacterium
GACCATACATGAAAAATGGGGGGATATCAAGGGGAAATAAAGAAAGAAAATAAAGAAAACTCAGGATGCGTTCAATAGCGGAGGCATGGCGCCTTCCAAATTCCCGTTGCATCGTAACGGCGAACCATCTATAAAACACAGCGACAAAGCCATTGACTTTGATGGAGCGATAGTGCTATGGGGGCGAATGAGTCGTCGATTTCTCAAAAATCTTGTCATATATCCCATTCTCATTCTGTACGTTCTGATACCTGTCTTCGATACTATGCTGTGCGCCGACTGTCTGGATCGTACCCCGTTTGAGCGCGAAATGACGATCGGCCACCTGCAAACCCCTCATGACGATGTGATCAATATCTCGCGCGATGTAGCGCAATCAGAGACATCCGGTGAGCGGACCGCCACATCCTTCTGTTCGATCTGCGCCAATTTTCTCGTGGGCGTTGACGTTTTTGCTTCGCAGGTGCATCTCTCCGTAGTTCCGTGGGATGGTCCATGTGATCTACCCGCACTCTCCAACCTCACTCAATCCATCGATAAACCGCCCCAGAATCTTCTCGTATAAGTTCCTTTAAAGATAGATCAACCGGATTTCCACCCAAACCCGCTGATATATCTATATCTGAAATCTAATTTGTTCACATGAGGTGAATGTGGCGTTTTATGGGTATGACTTTTTTATGCCTTTTCTCGTCGCTCCGACTTATGCAACGACTAAGATTGCGGGGAAAGAACACATTCCACGGCAAGAGAGGAAATTATTTTATGTCTGATGACGAACCTGTAAAGACAACGAAAACCGAGGGACCCGATTTGACGGCGAAGATATGGGATTTTCTGACATCCCTGAAGCTCGTCGTCTTCTTATTGCTGATACTTTCCGTACTATCCATTGCGGGAACGATCATTCAACAAAACAAGCCGCTCCAGGAATATTACCGGTTTTATCAACCGGGGACCGTTGCCCTTTTCTCGAAGCTCGGTCTTTTCGACATGTATCACAGTTGGTGGTTCGTTGCCTGCCTGTCGCTGCTGGCGCTGAGCATCACCACCTGCACGATAGACCGCTACCGGGGAATCATGGCCGGAATGCGGAAAAGAAACCTCATCCTTGACGAAAAACTTGGAAAATCTTTACAGAATCTGACAACGATCCAATACGCCCTTCCTGTGGATGCGGTAGAAAAGAAAATGGTGGAGCTGGCCGGGAAGGGATTTTCGGGTAAACACGTGGTCACCGTGGCGGAAGATGGCAGCAGCCACTATTTCTTTGAAAAGGGTAAATACAGCCGCCTTGCCTTCTTCATGACCCACGGGAGTATTCTTCTCATTTTTCTCGGCGCGCTGGTCGGCTCTTTTTTCGGCTACAAAGCCTATACCAACATTTTCGAGGGTGAGGCGGTTTCACAGGTGGAAACCAGGACCGGAAAGGTTCAGAATCTCAATTTCCAGGTCAAATGCAATACGTTCGACGCTGAATTTTATCCCAGCGGTTCCCCAATGGATTATCGCAGTGATCTTTCGATCCTTCAGAATGGCAAAGAGGTGATCCAAAAAACGATCCGGGTGAACGATCCCTTGACCTTCGAGGGGGTTACCTTTTATCAGTCCAGCTATGGCAGTCAGCCCGACCAGATCACAATCGATGTCGTGAACAAGGATGGCTCCCTGAGGGGAACGGTGACGGCGCCCTTCGGCCAGAGGGTCGATATCCCGGGTGTTGGCGATAAGATGGAGACAGCCGATTTTAAGGAACATTATCACATGCCGGACGGATCGGAAGGTGGCCGGGCGCTTGACGTTCATATCTTCCCGGAGAAGGGGCAAGAAGCCGAAGCGTGGCTCCTGATGAACAATCCCGACTATGATAAACAGCGCGGCGGCGACTATTATCTCCGGGTGAAGGAGTTGAAACTGAAGAAATATACCGGACTTCAGGTCAACAAGGACCCGGGGGAGATTTTGGTATGGCTGGGCAGCATCCTGCTG
>JBAXGK010000392.1:0-1988 GCA_037139435.1 Candidatus Omnitrophota bacterium
AAAAGGAAATAATTGATAGAATGGACATCGTTTCGAAACATACTTTTGCGGCTCCCGAGATGATTATCAAGGCTCTATCGTTGGGCTATCGATACAAAGAATATTGCACGGATTTTCACCCCAGGTCTGAAGGGAAGGCGAAGTACTCGAATATCTTCCTCATTTTAAGGTCGGCTTGGGAGATACTCGTTTTTTTCTGGCGTTGGGAAGTATTAAGCGAGAAGGCTAAGCTCAAATCCCCAGTAAGCTTGCGGAAGAGGCTATAAGATGCGGATATCGATCATGCAACCAGGTTATTTGCCATGGCTGGGCTTCTTTGAGCTCATGCAGGGCTGCGAGTTGTTTGTTTTCTTGGACGATGTCCCTTACACCAAAAAAGACTGGAGGAGCAGGAATCGGATCAGGACGCAAGCGGGTTTTCAATGGCTGACGGTTCCCGTTTTGAGCAGGGGAAAGCGTGGGCAATTGATCTCGGAGGCTAAAGTTGATAACACGATTCCTTGGGGCAAGAAGCATTTGCAGGCGATCAAATGGAATTATTCAAAAGCGCGCTGTTTCAACCAATATATCAGCTATTTTGAAGAGATCTATGCGAAGAGTTGGGATTATTTGCTTGATCTGGATCTGGAGATGATCCGGTTATTGGCCGAACAATTTCGTATCCTTACGCCAGCCGTCAAGGCCTCCGATTTAGGGATCAAGGGCCTTTCGGGTAATTTGCGTGTTCTTGAGATATGTAAAAGGCTGAATGCGACGACGCTTTATGACAGCGCCGGGGCCGTTCCGTTTATTGACGGGCGCTTATTTGCTGAGGCGGGGATCCATGTTGTATTTCAGCGCTATGCCCATCCTGTGTACACGCAAACCTTGCAGCCCTTTCTTCCGTTTATGTCGGCGATCGACCTGTTATTCAACGAAGGCGCCAACGGTAAAGATATCCTTTTGAGTGGTAAGGGGCAGCATTTGGTTGAGGCAGCCAGTAAAGTGGCTCCGGAAACTGGCCCAAAAGCAGTTTGAAGCTATGAAAACGCCACGAACTTTTTTCAGATTGTATTATCGATCCAGGCTCCACCGCAGAAAAAGCAAGGTGCTAGATGCATATTAAATTTTGCCACTTAGGAAGGGAACATTTAGGGATTGAGTACCTGTCGGCTGTTTTAAAGAAGAATATTCCCGGAATCGTTATAAGCTTGGCTTATGATCCCGGGTATTTCAGCAAGCAAGATAATACCCTTCACAGTCCTTTTTTGGAAAAAGCGTTTAGCAGAGAAAAAGAACTACTGTCGGAAATTTTTAGGGAGAAACCGGACGTGGTGGCCTTTTCAGCATATACCGCTAATTTTGAATGGATAAAACGGTTTGCACAAACGGTTAAAGACCATATCGATACCAAGATCGTTGTCGGCGGAAGTCATGCCACTCTCGTACCGGAGATCGTTATTGCTGCCAGCGCCGTGGATTTCGTGGTCATTGGGGAGGGGGAAAATACTTTTCTGAAATTGGTGCGCTTTCTTGAAGATCCGAAGGGGAGTTGCGATGTCGACAATGTTTATTACAAGAAAAATGGCGAAATCATCAAGAATAGATTTTTCCCAAGCCTGGTCGCTGATTTGGATTCGTTACCCTGTCCCGACAGAGGCCTTTTCGAAAAACACATCTCCTTTAAAGACGATCTCCTTGTTCTAACTTCTCGCGGGTGTCCGAACAGCTGTACTTTTTGCTGCGAGAGCTTCATGAATAAGCTTTACGGAGAAAGGTATTTCCGGCAGCGCAGTATCGGATCGATGATTGCCGAACTTGAATACATGAAAGCCAAGTACAAATTCAAGCAGATCATTTTCTTCGATAATATTTTTCACCATAACAAAGAATGGATGTTGGGATTCTTGAAGGAGTATCGGGTCCGTATCCAGGTACCGTTTAAATGCATGGGGCACGTGAGTTCCTTCGATCGGGAAATAGCGGTTGCGTTAAGAGAGAGCTGCTGT
>JBAXGK010000393.1:0-1987 GCA_037139435.1 Candidatus Omnitrophota bacterium
CTCTTATAAAGAACCCGCATCGAATCTCCCATCCCTAGAAGAGACATGGCGTTTCCACCATCGATCACATAGACCGCCCCTTCGATCACACGCACATCGGTCAGGAATTTCTTGGCATCTTCATTCCCCGTAAAACCCGTGATCGGAACATCGCGCCAGTTGGCGTCTTTTCCGCCCTCTTTGCTGGATGACACGGTTTCTTCCGTTTCTCCGGAAGTTTCACTTTCATCCGTGGTTGTCGCTTTCTCTACACTTCCCTCCCCTTCCGCAGATGTCGATTCAGCACTTTCACTTTCAGCTGAAGACTTCGTCTCTGAACTCCCCGAAGAGGATCCTTCGCTCTCGCTTGCCAAAGGAACGGGCTCGCGGCCCGCGGTCGGCTCTTCCTCAAAAGAAATATCCATCTCATCGGAAGATTCCGAATTATCCTCAGAATATTCAGGAGTCTCGGACGAGGTCATCTCATTTTGTTCCGCGTCAACAGGCGGCGTCACGGTTTGAGGAACCACCACGAGAGGTTCCGTCACCGGCACAGAAGGAACGCCTCCGACTAAATTCGAGAAATCAGTGAGATTTTGAGCCGTGTTCCCGGCCCCGGTCTGATCCACGATCGTCACCGTGGGGAGCGTTGTGCCCACTGACGGTATGACAATAGGAATCGTCTCTACATCCACCAGCGTCCTGTTCACGGCCTGATTCGCAGGATTCACGATCGGCGGAGTATCCGGCATCACAGGAGTTACGATCGTGTGATTCTCACTCGCCCAGATATTCAGAGGATAGACGCTCCCGGAACCGGCGAGCTTTCGCGTACTTCCATCCGAGAAACTCGGGATGCTGCTCACACCCACCACATAGTTCGTACTCCCCACCACGTTTTTCCCAAGCACGACATAATAACTGCTGTCAGCCCCGGTCGCGGTCGAATCCAGATAAGTACCGCCGTCAGCCTCCGTGGCGGCGGAATAAACGGAAACAGCATTTCCGGCGCCGGCTTTGCTCTGTGTTGTGACATCGTTTAGCGTGGAATTGATATACACGACTCCGCCCACTCCGCGAACGCCCTCAGGATACCGGAACTGAAAATGAGGATATGTCCCACTATTATCCATCACCCAGGTGGTCGCAAAATCCCAGCCCGAGAAAGTGCCCTGATTCATCATAGCGTTCACACCTTCCACGCTCCCTACCCCCGTACCCTCCGTCAGGCCGCCACGAGCCGATCGGCCCGTGGAACCCACATTCCAGAAAGAATCGGACACAGAGTTCGCGGCGGTACTCGTGTTCGCCCCCACAAGCCCGCCTGCGTTACTCGTGCCCGTCACATAACCCATCGCGTAAGTTTTATTGATCGTGCCGCTACCGCTATTGGCGCCCACAAGACCGCCAACTTTATCCGCTCCAAGCGCACGAGCGCTGGAATATGCGTTTGCGATATTTCCCGTGTTACCGCCCACGAGTCCCCCGACGAAGCTCACGCCACTCACGGTGTGAACCCCGGTCGTATAAACATTAGATAAACTACCGGCATTGGATCCGGCAAGACCGCCGACAAATTCATGGCCGTAGATACTGATGTTCTCTAAACCCAGCGTGGAAACACTTCCCGCGGGACCCACATTGCCGAAAAGACCCAAGTAATCTGCGTCCGCACGGTCCACCTTAAGGTTTGAGATCACTTTCCCGTTACCATCCAGACTTCCCGTGAAAGCATAATCGGCCACAAGATTTCCGTTTCCGTCATAAAGCCTCGTCCCAATGGGATCAAACCCCGAATTATTATTCCAACTCGACACCGAAGCGGCATCGAGACTCTTGTCTAATTTGAAATGAGAGTTGAGATTATTTTTCATCGCTTGAAGATCATAGACGGTTTGGATCAGATAAGGATCATTCGCCGTCCCGGTCCCAGAGTAACGAGCGAAAGACGCACCGTACGGAACTGAGAAATTACCGGAAACGGTAAATGCATGAGTGAGAGGCGATG
>JBAXGK010000394.1:0-1986 GCA_037139435.1 Candidatus Omnitrophota bacterium
GTTAGTTCAAAAATGTATTCGCAGGAATATACTGCCGCATACAGCCAAATGATGGATGGCATGGTAGAGCGCAGAATGCGTAGCTCTATAAAAATGGTAGCCGATATCTGGTTTACTTGCTGGGTAAATGCCGGCTCGCCCGACTTAGGAAAAACCGAAACGATGGAAATTCCGTTGGAAGAACAGCAACAAAACGAGGCCGAAGAAAAGGCGTGGAAGGATAAGAAAAAACAGTACGGACACACCGCAGCCGTCTCATGAGAAAATTGAAGATGTCCTCCGTGGCGGATCTTGTCCGGCTCCTGGAAAGAGTCGGCATTGTTCACACCGCACCCGGCATTCCGCAGTAGTCGCAAGCAGTTCCCCCCTTTTGCTTATCCCGAGGCTCCTCAGGTAGGACGCTCGTGGGACACTTGTCCCATAGATAAAGCCCTCCCTGAAGGGTTATAGTGGATTGGCAAAACTGGACCAGGGGTTAAGGCTAAAAATGGGGGTACAATAGCAGCCTTAACAAGGAGGTCCAGATGGGCGGCATACGGAAACATTTTGACGACGGCTTCAAGGCAAAGGTAGCATTGGCAGCGTTGCGCGAGGATCGGACACTGGCGGAGCTTGAATCTCAGTTCGGGGTTCGCGGTAACCAGATCAGTCGCTGGAAGCAGGTCGCGATCCGGGAATTAGCGACCGTGTTTGGCAGTCGGAAAAATAATGGGCCTGATCAGACGGGGCTTATCGCCGAGTTGCACCGGAAGATCGGCGAGATCGAGATGGAAAAGGACTGGCTCAAAAAAAAACTGAATTTCTGACCGTGGCCGAGAGGCGGCTTATGCTTGAGCCCGTCCATCCGGCCTTGAGCATGAGACGGCAATGCGGTCTTTTGTCGCTGAATCGTTCCGGCATTTATTACCAGCCGGCATCGGTCGATCCGGAAGATCTTTTTTTGATGCATCTGATCGATGAGGAGTATACGAAACTTCCGTTTTACGGAAGCCGAAGGATGAAAGCTCAGCTTTGCGGACTGGGATATCCCATCGGCCGGGAACGGGTGCAGAGACTCATGCGGCTTATGGGGCTTGAGGCGATCTTCCCGGGGCCTAACACGAGCAAGAGAGCGCAGGCGCACAAGATATACCCGTATTTGCTCAAGGGCGTAGAGATAACGCGTCCTAACCAGGTCTGGAGCACGGATATCACGTATATTCGTCTGGCGGGCGGGTTTCTGTATCTGGTCGCGGTCATAGACTGGTTCAGCCGGTATGTGCTTTCGTGGCGGTTGTCAAACAGCCTCGATACGAGCTTTTGCGTTGAGGCTCTTGAAGATGCGCTCCGGTTTGGGAAGCCTGACATTTTCAACAGCGATCAGGGGACGCAGTTCACGAGCGAGGATTTTACAGGGCGGCTTCTGAAGGAAGCGGTGGCGATCAGCATGGATTCCAAAGGCCGGGCCTTGGACAACATATTCGTGGAGCGTCTGTGGCGGTCGGTGAAATACGAAGAGGTTTACTTGAGCGATTATCAGGCGGTGGCGGATGCGAGAGACGGTCTCGGCTGGTATTTTGAGTTTTACAACGTGGAGCGATACCATCAATCGCTAAATTACCGGAGGCCGTACGAAGTGTATTTCGGACGGAATTGAGAAAATGGCCGAAAATCTGAAAATTTTTTGCGTTTAAATGCGTCCAGCGCCACGATCTCGGCGGCGGACGATCGGAGGGTCGTCCAGTTTTTGGGTTATCCACAAATCCACAGAATTAACAAAGAGAAAGAAAAAAAGTACCAAAAAAAGAAAGAGAAAACACTACTACTGTTTTTAGCCTTAATTCTTCAAGAAAATGGTCTGGACAATGCCATCCACTTTATTTCCTGGGCGCGGATCTGCCCGTTAAAGATCTTCTTTCTATCATCGAGGAGAAGAAACCGCATCTTTTGTGCCTGTCGTTAAGCGTGTATTTCAATATGAATAACCTTATGGAGGCCGTCAAGAAA
>JBAXGK010000395.1:0-1985 GCA_037139435.1 Candidatus Omnitrophota bacterium
ATGCCGAGTTTGTGGGTTTCCTTGAGGGTGCATTCCAGAACAAAAGGGAATTCCTTGATGTAGGGGGCGTCTACCAGGTCACTTTTGACGGGCGTAAGACCCGAGACCTTGAATTTGTCCTCGGTCTTTCCGGAAACGATCCCGAAATAATCCGCTTCTTTCATATATTTTTCGGAAGGGATATTCACGGTAAAAGCTTTTTTCGCCATGATGTTCTCATAGGTCTTCCGGTGGTCGCGGATGGAGATCGTCACGCACGGCGGCTCCGAGCATGCGATGCCTCCCCAGGCTACGTTCATGGCGTTGGGAGCGCCCTTTTCGTCATACGAGCAGATGATCAGGACCGGGGTTGGGAAAAGAAGGGTTTTTGTGCCGAGTGATTTTTTCATAGTCCCAATACCTTTCAATTTTGCGAAGCAGAAATTGGGGCGGTCCCAATTCCAATCAATCGAAGCTGAGATTGGGGCTGCCCTGATTACCATTCAAGAAAAGAAAACAAAAATCAGGGCTGTCCCAACTGCCCCTTATGTCAAGAAATCTAAAGTTGGGATGGGATGCCTCGAGAAGGTTAACGGCCTTCGATGTTAAGAACGCTGGTTTTTTTCTTCAGGAAACGGAAAACAAGATAGATCACAAGCGAAATGCCCCAGAAGACCCACCAGAAAGTTGCGATCGTGTGATCGGGTTTCGTAAAAAGATCGGAAGCGATCCCCAGCACTGTCAAAGCGGAGACCATGCCGAATTGGGTGGAATGCTCGCGGCGGAGAACGATCTTCCAGGCGTAAGGGAGTTCTGGTTTCTGCCAGCCCGAGAATCTTGGGATAAAGACAGGTGTTTTAAGAGACCATTCCACGAACGCGGCGCCAAATTTCTGGCGCAGAAATTCTTCTTCCGTGAAAATGATCCGCTCGTAGAAGATCCAGAAAATAGCGATTCCGGCAAGCGTGAACCACCAGACCTGGATGAAGAGCAGAAGTCCCAGGATGATGAGGAAATTCCCAAGATAAAGGGGGTTGCGGACGAACGAATAGAGGCCTTTGGTGTTCAGACTTGTTGCGACCTGGCGCTCTGTATTACGTCCGGAAGTGCCTAGGGGGACATAGCCGGCCACCAGGCTGCGGACCACGAGTCCCGTAAAGGAAATGAGAATGCAGATCGTTTTCCAAAGGCCTCCGGAAAAGCCGCTGAAAAGCGGATGCGTGTAATGGGGATCCAGGAGCGCGGCCACGGCAAGAGGCCCTACCAGGAGAGGGAGGTAACTTCTGTGGCGAAAAAGGAACGCACCTTGTTTTTCATAAGTTTCTTTGAGAGCCATAACGACCTTTCAATTTTGAGAGACTCTAACAAAATGGAATTTGTCATCCCCGCGAAAGCGGGGATCCAGAAAATGGATTCCCGATAGAAGCATTCGGGAATGACATTTTGTTAAAAGTCCGCTAAAAAGCTCACCACTTTTTAAAAACAAAGAAAACGGCAATGATCATAAAACCAAAACCGACCAGATAGTTCCATTTTAATTCTTCTTTGAGATAAAGAACAGAAAAACCGCAGAACACGACAAGCGTGATAACTTCCTGGATGGTTTTCAGCTGGGCTGTGGAAAATTGATAAGACCCGATTCTGTTCGCCGGCACCTGGAAGCAGTATTCCACGAAAGCGATCAGCCAGCTGATGACAATGACTTTCCAGAGAGCGGAAGATCTGAACTTCAGATGGCCGTACCACGCGGCCGTCATAAAAATATTTGAAACCACCAACAGGGCAATGGCCCTCATGAGACAGGCTTTTTCCTCGAGTGCAGCCACTCCTTCAGGATCGGGAGAAAAGAAGGAAAGATCACGACCAGGATGACCCAGTGGACTTTCTTTTCGATGTTCGGAATTGTGCGGCCGAGAGAAAATCCGAGAAGCGTCATACTCGCGATCCAGCCGATGCCTCCGAGGATGCTGAAGGAGAGGAATTTTTTGTAAGGCATGCGGCCGACC
>JBAXGK010000396.1:0-1984 GCA_037139435.1 Candidatus Omnitrophota bacterium
TTTGTTTCGAGCGCCTGCACCCGGCCAGAAAGTTCCTTCGCTTCTCTGTCCCGGGCGGCGTTCTCGGTTTCGACCCTAGTTTTGGAAGCCTGGAGCTCCTTTTGCTGGCTCTGAGCTTCGATTAAAACTCCTTTCAATTTTTCGATCTTCTCGCGCCTCCCGGAACTTTCCTTGGCGGCAGCCTCTGCAAATAACCTCAGAGCTTCATCTTTGGAGGTGAAATCTCCCGTCGCCTTCCGGACGGCATCCGCTGCACTTTCCGCGGCCGTCTCTCGCGAGGAAAGATCAAGCCCTGCTTGCGTCTTCTGGTCCGAAAGTTCCTGTTCTCTGGCAAGGATCGCGCTGATACCGTTCCGGAGATCCGCGATCTCTCCCATAATCACATCGTACTTCTTCATCTTGATCGCCCGGATCTCGTCGTACTCTTCGCTCATGGCCGTGTCAGCCTGAATTTCATCCGAGGAAGGCTTCTCCTCCGGCGTATTACCCGCGTCACATAGCGGAGAGCGGAGAACGGAGAACACTGTAAAACACATCAGAAAAACAAGTAGCGCAGAAATCCTATTCATTCTCATTGCATCACCTTCCTTATTATTTTTCACGCCAGCATCGCAGAACCCTGAGAGACGACGGAAGAAGGACGATGGACGATTCGTCCCTCGTCTCTCGCGTCTCGTCCTTCGTCTCTCTGATCATTATGCCTTCAACCCCTTGAGCGGCTTCGGCTGATCTTTTTCCAAAAGGAACGCCTCATCCCCGGTGACGATCCTCGGCGTCAGAAAGACGACGGTTTCGGTCCTGGACACTTCATCGTTGATCCTTCTAAACACCCATCCGACCCAGGGAAGATTGCCCAAAAACGGGATCTTTTCCTCGCTCTTGGTTTTATTATCTTTCACAAGGCCCGCGATGATGATCGTTACGCCATCCTTGATCGTGACGGTGGTCTGCGCGTTGGCGGACTTCACCACGGGCACGGATCCCGCCGCCTGAGCGAGACCGCCGTACCACGCCGAGATAGAACTCATCACCGGCTTGATCACCATACTGATGTAGCCGTCCCGGTTGATACGCGGGGTCACGCTCAAAGTCACACCGATGTCGACCCATTGGTAGCTCAGTGCGTTCGTGGTGGTTCCCCCCGTCGCGGTCGTGGTCGTTTGCTCCTGATAAGGCTGCTTCTCGATCACTTCGACTTTGGCTTCCTTGCCTTCTTCAACGGTGATGTGTGGATTCGAAAGAATGCGCGTCTCCGCCAGCGTGTCGAGGGCCTCGAGCACCACGTCGAGTTTATTGTTGGACGATGTCGTGGAGACCGTCATTTTTCCCATCCCTGTCACCTTATCCAAAGCGAGAGGAAAGGCCGCCTGAGGCACGAGCGTGATCGCGCTGAATTTCCCCGCGATGGTGATCACCCGGGACCAGTCCACGCCCCACTGGAATTTATCGTTCAGCGTCACCTCGACGATCTTCGCGTCGATGAAAACCTCCCGGACCCGTCGGTCAAACGCCTTGACCAGAACTTCCACCTTATCCAGCACGTGCGGCAGGTCCGTCACAACAAAACTGTTGGTCCGGATATCGGTGCGCATCGTCCCGATCTCCGGCGTCAGGACCTTGCTGATCTCATCTTTGATCGTTTCAACCTTCGTGTACAGGAGCTCATAGACCTGCGACTCGGTCGGCATCACCCGCGACACGGTGGGGAGTTCCTGCTTCTGGATAATGGTGTCCATGGCCCTGAGCTTCTCCGGGGTATCGACCAGGATGAGCGTCCCCGTGCTGTCGTCAAAAACGATCTTGCCGATGTCGCTTTTGATATTCGCGAGGATCGCCGCGACGTTCTTAGGAGAGGCGTATTTCAGCTGATAGATCGCCGTTTTTCTCTGGTCGTAGAAATCGATCCCGAACATGGTCTTGGATTCGGCCGTCGTCATCACGGTGATGACGTTCCCCTTCACCTGATAGGCGAACCCGTTCATGG
>JBAXGK010000397.1:0-1949 GCA_037139435.1 Candidatus Omnitrophota bacterium
GGAGTTGCTTGATACGGCCATTTCTCAGGAAAGAAAACAGGACATCAAAGGAGCGCAATTTTTTTATGACAAGGCCATCAAAACATATCCGCAAAGTTGGAAAGCTCATAAAATGTATGGCAAATTTTGTGCGCAAAGATTAAATAAAAAGGCGGAAGCGATTTCGTTGTATAGAAAGGCGTCTTTGTATGCGCCTAGCGAAGGCAAAGAAAGATCGCAACTTTTCAGAGAATGGGGCGTGCTTTTACAGGATTCTGGGGATCCTCATGCGACAACTCAAGCTATGGAAAAATTTGAGGAAGCTCTTGTTGAGGCGCCAAACGATTTTCAGATTATCCTTCTCTTGGTTCAAATGTTTCTTAAACAAGGTATGTATCTAAAAGTAATTGAAAAGGCCGGATATCTAGAAAATCACAAAAGCAAAAGTATTCGAACAGAAATACTTCCCATTTTGTTAAATTGCTATGAAAAAACGCATAATATATTGAAAAAGGCGGAAATCATTCAAAAGATAGAAAACCTTAAAAAAGAATCTTAAAGGACATTACCGGGTACGCAGGGGATAGGTTGATGTTGTAGCAAGCCGATGTCGTAATCTCCCTCAAATGCGACATTCAGTAGAATGGGAGAGCTCTCAAAAGACGAGAAAAATGTTAACATAAGGTTAAGAAAATAACCGATGGGTCTAACAATATACAAAAGGAAGCGCAACGCTATTTAATTATGTGGTATTTATACTTGGACGAGAGCGGTGACCTGGGTTTCGATTTTGTTAACAAGCATCCTTCCAAATTTTTTACCGTAACGATTCTAGCAACGAAGGGACAGGTCAATAACAAAGCCATCATCAAAGCCGTTAAAAAGACACTGGCGAGAAAATTAAATCCTCGAGGCCATCGGCAAAGAATCGTGCAGGAATTAAAAGGGACTTCAACGAAGCTGGAAGTGAAGAAATATTTTTATGCTTTGATAAAGAATATTCACTTTGGCCTCTACTCTGTGACGTTAAACAAAAAACGCGTTTTCCAACATCTGATTGAAGATAAGGCGCACGTCTATAATTTTATTGCCAGGTTGGTGTTGGATCAGCTTCCTTTAGAGAAGGCTGATACGCGAATTTATCTATATCTTGATAAAAGCAAGGGCGGGGCGGGAATAGAAGATTTCAACCAGTACATCGAAACACAGCTTCAAGGCAGACTGGACCCTAATGTGCCTTTGGATCTGTTTCACAAAGATTCGCGCGAAATAAAACCTTTGCAGGCCGCCGATATTTTCTCATGGGGAATATTTCGTAAATACGAAAAGCGCGATACGGATTGGTATGAGGTTTACGCGAAGGAGAAAATTGTTTTCGAGACGCTTTATTTGCCAGAAAAAGAAAAGTGAGCGTGCCCCATTAGTTTGATGCGCTAGGGCTATAACCCACCGATGGAAGGTAACACCCTAGACAACTAATGGCGGTCTTACCGCTCACAAAAAGAAGTCTACCACGAGATTAACGTAATTACTAGGGAATAACTTTAAACAAATTTAAGCAACTTCTAGCCAGAATTAACGACAAAAAGTTAGAGCCGTCAAAGGACTGGCAATGCGAAATAGGTGAGCATGTCACAAATTACCTAAAAGGCGAGATTGATTCTGAGGGTGGGAGAAACGGTTGGTTGCAAGCGGAGATCGGATAATGAAAATCATGATGAATATCAAGGATTGGATTGAATCGGGGCGGGCGTGGTTCTGGCGCATCCTTAGGAAAATCCTGAGGTTTTACATTCGTTGCCGCTTCTATCGTTACCAGTATTGGCGGCGAATTGAAGCCGATCTGCTTGACGAGATTATCGAGCAGATGCCGAAAAAATCTTATGATCTCGCGGAAGAAGAATTGGCACGTGTTAGGACCTGGAAGGAGAACGAAGACGAGGAGATAGAACGCTTTACGGATCATGCCA
>JBAXGK010000398.1:0-1947 GCA_037139435.1 Candidatus Omnitrophota bacterium
GTGGCCTTCATGGACAATGGCGAGCCCGCCCTGGTGACGGATCACCAGATTCACGGCTTTGGCGATGTCCTCATCGGACACTCCCATCGCCACAACATTATGAGAATCGTGAGCAAAGGAAGACGCCAACGCGCCTTTTTTAAGGCCGAAATTCTTTATGAACGCCACGGCAGGAGGAGCCTCGTGATACCTGTTCACAACCGTAAGTTTTAATATATCACGGTCGGGATCGGAGACCACATATCCCCCTGAAATCTTGGGGAGGGCCACGGAGCTCCGGGTGATCAGCTGCCCATCGATCGCCTCGATAATCCTGATGGATCCCCCTTTGTTTTTAACCCGGAAATCAGAGGCGTTCTTTTCATGAGCTAAAAAGTTATTCATTTTCTCTGTGGGTTGTCTCTTCATCAAACTCTTACCGTTCTTTGCGACAAGCTGGCCGTTGATCCAGGTTTCTAGCACGCGGAAGTCCTGAAAATTGTCGATCACCACGAAATCTGCATAATCCCCTTTTTGCAACAGGCCTACAGTAAGCCCGTAATGCTTGACCGGGTTGTAAGTGGCGCATCTTAATACGGCCATTTTATCGTAGCCTAAGGCGAGCGCCCTTTTTACCAACTGATCGATATGCCCGCGCACAAGATCGTCGGGATGCTTATCGTCACTGCAAAACATACAAGACTCGGGGAACTTCCCTATCAGAGGATGCAGAACATCGAAATCCTTGGCGGCAGATCCTTCACGGATCAAGAGTTTCATCCCCAATCCAATCTTCTGGAATCCCTCTTCATATTGATACGACTCATGATCCGACGTGATGCCGGCTGCGACATAAGTTTTGAGAGCCTCCCCCAATAACCCCGGGGCATGACCATCGACCGGTTTTTGATGTTGTTGGGCTACGGCAAGCTTTTCCATCACCTCAGGATCCTGGTGGATAACTCCCGGGTAATTCATCATCTCGCTTAGATACTTGATATCCTCGCGCTTCAAAAGCGTGTCTATCTCGACGGCGCTCAGACGAGCCCCCGCCGTTTCAAATGACGTGGCGGGAACACAGGAAGAAGCTCCGAAATTAAACTTGAAAGAAACTTTCTCGGCATCTTTAAGCATGTACTCGATCCCTGGCACGCCCAGGACATTCGCGATCTCATGCGGGTCCGAGACCGTAGCGACCGTGCCATGGACCACCGAAAGCCGGGCAAATTCTGAGGGGACAAGCATGGAACTTTCGATGTGCACGTGCGCGTCCACCAGACCGGGGATGATAAAAGTGTCGTAATTTTTTTCTTCGCGAACGATCTCCTTGATCCTTTCTCCTTCAAGCACCAGCGTGCCGGGATACATCACGCGGTTCACCACATCGACAATATTCCCCGACACTCTCTGATCCCGGCTCTCCGCCCTCACAGGCGAAGACGCAAAAAGAGCGGTGACAAACACCCCGCAAACGATGACCCGGCTTAGGATTCTTTTCATTGAACTCTCAGGCCCTCTTTTTCTCTCTAAAACAAATGTTCAAAAACACCAGGAGCAGAACCATCCAATTTACAGTCCTCTTGCAAAATCGGGTCGAAGCGTGATCTCTCCGTCAATCGCGCCCTTCAAGGCCTTCAGCAAAGCCGGTTTATCTTTCGGGAACGTTCCTTCGAGCGCGAGATAATTCGACGCGTGGTTCGACCGGAAAACCGTGTGCTTGAGCTCAAGCCCACGGATCATTTCGTAAGCCTCCTTTAACAACTCTGCAGACCCGAGCTCCGTAAAGTCTCCCCTGCGTATTTCTCCGGCAAGAGGCGTGCCGGGAATGACCATCAGAGAAAGGAACGAAAGATACCTCGGCTGCATCCGGTTCAGGGCTTCGATCGTGCCCCGCACATGCTCCGCGGAATATTTTTTGCCGCCCAGTCCGAGCAGCACGATCACGGACGACCGGATCCCCGCCCGTTC
>JBAXGK010000399.1:0-1946 GCA_037139435.1 Candidatus Omnitrophota bacterium
GCTGACGGACGTCAATTATTATTTCCCTCCGCATTGACTCACCATTTTTGTTACTTACCGCGACCTGTTGCCTCATTAGAATGTTACCAAAAACCGGAGGTAACAAATGGGGACAAAAACGGTCAACAAGCTGGCTCAAAAAGAACTGGTGGTTGCGATTCGCGACAGATATAACCGATCTTCAAAAAGCGAGAAATCGAACATCCTAAACGAATTTACGGTGCTATCAGGTCATCATCGTAAACACGCAATTCGATTATTCCGAAAATCAGTTATCAATGGATCTCAGCCTATGAATATGATCAGGGATCGCATCTACGATGAAGCCGTCAAAGATGCATTAATTGTTCTGTGGGAGACGTCCGATAGGATTTGCGGGAAGCGATTGAAAGCTGTGATCCCTGCCCTGGTGGAGGCCATGGAGCGCCACGGCCATTTAAAATTAGGTTCTATCGTTCGTGAGAAAATTTTATTGGTGAGCGCTGCCACCATAGATCGGGTGCTGAGGTCGGTCAGAAAAGAAGCTGTCACCCGAAAGAAAAAACGATTATTCAGAAAGCTGAGTAAAACCCTCACAACAAAAACTTGCCATGACTGGCAAGATTCACTGCCTGGCTATGTCGAGATTGATTTTGTTGTGCACGGTGGCGGGTCAATGTCCGGTGAATATCTTCACAGCCTTGTCGTTACTGACGTTTGTTCCGGCTGGACGGAGGCGATACCACTTCTGGCGCGGGAGCAATCGCTAGTCATAGAAGCCCTGAAGCGAATACAAATTCAAATGCCCGTAATAATCCTGGGGATTAACTCCGATAACGATAGCGCTTTTATCAACGATACGCTGAGCTCGTATTGTGCGCAGACGGGTATTGTTTTTACGCATTCCCGGGTTCATCATTCAAATGATCAGGCTTGGATCGAACAGAAGAACGGCGCTGTGATCCGTAAAATCGTTGGGCATGAACGTTTTTCCGGCATTGTTGCGGGACAAGCAATGGCCCAGCTATACCAGGCGGTACGATTATACGTGAATTACTTTCAACCATCGTTTAAACTTCGCGATAGAAAACGAGAGGGCTCAAAAGTAACGAAGAAATATTATACCCCGGCTACTCCTTGCGATCGGCTCTTAACGAGCAAAGATGTGAATGAGAAAGTGAAGGATGTCCTGCGGAAAAAAAGAGAACCGTTGGACCCGGTAGCGTTGTTACAGCGAATCCGGCAGGGACAGTCAGCTTTAGCATCATTGAGTTCTGGAACATCAAGCACGGGGCCAGATCAGCAAAGCCTGAATCAATTCCTTGCAAGACTGCCGCAACTATGGCGAGAGGGCGAAGTGCGACCAACGCATCGCAAATCCGAGGGAAAGACTCGTTGGTGGCGGACACGGGCGGAGCCTTTTAAAGACGTATGGACAGAAATTCTGCTATGGCTTCAAAGCAATCCCGACTGTACGGCAAAATCGTTGTTCTTCCGGCTAAAAGAAAAGCATCCGGAGCAATTTACAAAGGGGCAGTTAAGAACACTTCAACGTCGCATTAAAGAGTGGCGTCATACAATGGCAAGACATCTAGTCTTTGATGGGATAAATGATATAAATACAGTTGGGCCTGTTGCGGTTGACGTCCCGGTACCCGTATAGTCCATCCGTTTTAGGCGTTTAAATGCCATTAGCGCCACGATCGTTGGTGCCGACGGCTCAAACCATGGCTCTGTTTCAGGGTTATCCACAATACCCACAGAATTCACAAAGAAAAAAAGAAGCAAAAAAAGAAAGCACTGCTACTGGTTCTATTTTAACATCACTTTAAAAGACCCAGAAAGCTACGGAAACGACGGTAACATTCTCATTTGAGGCAACGGGGTCGGGAATTCTAATTGTCGCCCATCAGCTTTAGTTCGTTTTTTTTAAAATCCGGTCAACGCTCATGTATGAAATCTCGTTA
>JBAXGK010000400.1:0-1940 GCA_037139435.1 Candidatus Omnitrophota bacterium
GTTGTCTTTCATTGTTATAAAATGGTTTACAATCGTCTTTTTGTCAAATAGTAGTTTATGTATGCTACTGTGGAATGCATTTACAAAAGAACAAGAAAAATCCTCTTCATTTTCCGTTCCGCATTCAGCAGGGAGGACTCGTTCACCTGGTTCTGCGCGACAGTCCTAGCGATGCTTATGAGAAATGACCTAGCGGGAGTGACCTCGCTTGCACGCAGCATGGGCACAGGGCATCTCGTATGGCGGGCGCTTCTCTCGTTTTTCGCCTCAAGCGCCGTGGATCTGGAGCGTCTGGCATGCGTATGGACGGAATTCATACTCTCCCACTCTGCCTGTGTCAAAATCAATGAAAGAAGGGTTCTCGTTGTGGATGGAATCAAGGTCGCCAAGTCGGGGCATAAAATGCCCGGCAACAAAAGGCTACACCAGAGTTCGCAGTCCAATACCAAGCCCGAATACATCACCGGCCACTCGTGCCAGTCCATCGCCGTTCTTCTTTCGGGCATTGCCGGCGTCTTTGCTGTCCCTGTGTTTACAAGGATCTTCGAGGGGTTGCGATGGCCGGGGATGGAGCAAGGCTCGCAGGTGGAGCGTTTAGCGAGAATCTTGAAGGCGATGCTTTTGAACAAAGACTGTTACGTCGTTGCTGACGCATACTACATGGCGGAAACATTCATCCGCAAAGTCCTTGAATCCGGAGCGCACGTCATTACCCGGGCAAGATCCAATGCCGTAGCCTACCTCCTGCCAGAACAGCCTACCATTAAGAAAAGGGGAAGGCCGTCCATGTATGGGGCAAAAGTTTATCTGAGGGACCTGGCTGCAGAGGATTGTGGATATGTTGATGCCGACAGTCCTGTTTATGGAGAGGCTGGAATACTCATCCAATACAAAGAGCTCGTGTTGATGGCGAAGTCGCTTGCCAGGGCTGTAAAGTATGTAATTGTCAAACACCCAGTAAGAGGAACTATCTTTTTGGTTGCGACGGATCTCTACATGGAGCCACTCGATGTCGTCAAAGCTTATGGGCTAAGGTTCAAAATCGAAGTCACATTCAAGTCTGCGGTCCGTAGCGTCGGGGCGTTCGCATACCATTTTTGGTCGGTGGCTTTTAAGCGGGATTCTGCGATGAAGGGAGACATCGACATGTCAGCATTCACGTCGAAAGAAAAAGATGCCATTCACAAAAAAATGAAGTCCTACCATCTGCACATGCTGATCGGGCACATTGCGCAAGGTATCGCTCAAGTATTGGCGGTGGAGATGCCGGAAGTGATTTCGAAACTGGATTCCGAATATCGCAGGACCATTTGCGAGATGCCGTCTGAGGCGACGGTCATGCAGGTGTTCCGGAAAAACGTTCGCATTTTCGACGGTATTGGCGACAAAACGAAAACAATCAAAAAAGCCATGCGAAAATTTATGGCTGAATTTCGATCAAATCAGCAAACTTGTCGTAAAAAGGCAGCTTGAATAGTCGGGACGGTCAAGATCATATATATTACCCGCTAAATACCGATTATAAATCCAGGACTGGTCCGCCTTCATGTTATACCAAAAAAAAATAGGGGAGTATCAAGAAGAAATAACCCCGGCCAAACAAAAGATATTTGACCGGGGCCACCGCTGGGAAGAGATCGTCGTTGAAATGTTGGTTGACGAGCTGGAGGAGCAAGGCCATGACGTTAAGATACTGGCACGCAACCAACGCTATGCAGATCCTGACTATCCGTTTTTACGCGCCGAGATAGACGTTGAATTACTCATCGATGGCGAAGAAGTCAACGGCGAGGCGAAAACCGTTAGCCCCTTTGCTGCGAAAGCGTGGGGGGAGGTGGGCACTAGCCCGTCGAACTAGCCTCATTTCCCGCTATATTAATCCCCGCTTTTTGGATTTTTTTCTCAAAAAATGCTTGGCGTTTTTTCCGCAGGGTGTAAGG
>JBAXGK010000401.1:0-1928 GCA_037139435.1 Candidatus Omnitrophota bacterium
CATACGCCACGCAGGCTGCTCAGCATATGCAGCAGGCCGTAGCCTATGCCAATGCCGCAAAAAACTATTTTCTACAGGTTGTCAATTATCAAAAGCAGCTCAATCCTCTGACGCTCGTGGCGATGACAAAGATCAGTGTGATCAAGGTTGAGAACGGAGCGATCTTTTTCACGGAGGGTGGAGTGAATTACAAGACCTATCGCGATAGCAATGGGACCGTAAAAGTTGAGAGGATGGCTGTGCCTCTTCCCGCGGATGTCCTTCAGACGGCGCAAGCGAGTCTGAGTGCGGCGGAACTGGCGCAGTTGAATACGGCGATGCTGGATTTTGGGCCGAACTCTCAGTACGCATATTCAGAAAGTCTCGATGATAAGGAAAAATCATGGACCTGGACGAGTGAGGACGGGACGAAGACGTATGTTCTTAGCCTGAACTCCGCGACCGCTGTAATCACTCCAGGAAGCCCCGAGGATGTGGCGTATCAAAAATTCCAATCTTATAGTGCTGCCGCGACTTCGGAGAATAATGCGGCGCAAGCGGATTTGGCGAATTATAACAATGAAGTCAAAGCGATGAACGACGATCAAGTTGATGCAAATTATCACCAAAGCAAGATCGACCAATTTCAAAGCGAAATAACCAAAGCAAATGTTTGCATCGGTAGCAGTTCGGGAAATGAATGCCGGGCGGCCGGTTACACGGATCAAAGCGGACCAGCAAGTGCTGCTCTCAAGCAGACGCTCCAGCAGAGCATCGCTACCTGGTCGAGCTATATCGCAAACGAGGCGAAAGGTAAGTCGGACGCGCTGAATGCCGCAGCCAGCCATGCCTCCGCAGCCTCAGCGGCTGCGAACAGGGCACAACAGCACGCTTCAAGTTTTGCGAATTACACCACCCAGGCCCAAACCTATTACCAGACGATCTCGTCACTAGTGAATCCCGATGGGACGTTGAAGGTCGTTTCAACCTGGAATTTTTCCACGACTACAGTCATTCAAGGGGGTAATTGAATAACGATATAAAAATCTTAAATAGTTATCCCACCATCGCCCCTGGGGCAGTTCGGTCGGGTGCCGCGAGGTCCTCGGCAAGCCAGTCCTGGGGGTCCTGCCTTTGATCATCGTAAGACTTAAAGAGCCGGAAAGGCGATGTGGACTTTTCTTCGCGGTTACTTTTTCGCGTAGCGAAATTAGGAAGCATCTTTTTCCAACTCTTGGCCATCCAAAATCCCGAGGTGTAGTGCTATCAATTGCTGCAAACGCTGGGTTTTGCTGTTGAGGTTTCTCGGCTAATACATTGAAAAATATTTTCGGCATGTTAAAATTTCCAAAGGTGGCAAAAATGTCTTGGGAATGGAGCGAGCGACCATGGAGCGTTTGATGGGCTGGAATATTTTGGCGGCGGTGCTGTGTCTGGGGATGATCATGCCACCTTCCATTTTCGCGGAAGAGTTGCCGCCCTTCGAACAAACATCGCCGGAAAGTTCTATCCCTACAGTTACAGCCCTTCAGGCAAACAGTTCGAATAATTCCAATAGCGTTCTGTCTCAGAATGTTGTGCCACCCATCAATCCGGTCATGGATGCATGGAGGCACCTTTCTCCGCTTAGCGTGGCGGAAGAGGAAATGGTCCTTCCTCCCGAAGCTCTTATCAAAAGCGGTGCCTCAAGTATTACTATAGCGGGGAGCCTTAGTTGGATGGCCAAGCGCCTGCAGGATGCAATGGCCGAGAAGAGGCGTTATAAAAATGGAGAGCCGAAGAAAAGTTCTTGAGAACCTCCGCCCATAGGCGAAGATAAATCAGACCATGATTAACACTAAAGAAGCTTCTGCCGTGGAGCGTTTTCAAATTTTGGCGATTTTATGCAGGAGCTAACCCGCTAACACGAAATTCCGCTTTCAACCGCGGAGGTTAAAAGCGGGCGAGGG
>JBAXGK010000402.1:0-1928 GCA_037139435.1 Candidatus Omnitrophota bacterium
GGCGTGCGGTATACGCTTTAGGGAAAAGGAAGAAATCCCCTTCTGTCATTCCCGCGAAAGCAGGAATCCATTTTGTCCTTTTACTGGATTTCCGATTAAGGCCTTCGGGGATGACGGGTTTAAAAAAGAGGTAATATTAAAAAATGATTTGCAACGTCTGCGGGACTAAAGAAGCAACCATCCATCTGACCGAGATCGTGGGCGGCAAGATGGCCGAGGTCCATATCTGCGAAGCGTGTGCCGAAGAAAAAGGGACGGAGTTTAAGACCTATTTCAATTTCGGGGACCTGCTGGCAGGTGTGCCGGGCCTTGAAAAGGCGCTGGGCGCTTCCGGGAAGAAAACACCGCTTGTCTGCAAAGATTGCGGCATGAACTACGAAGATTTCGCGAAGAACGGGCGCCTCGGTTGTACGGGATGCTACGTTTCTTTCCAAAAACCGCTTGCGACGGTGATCAAACAAGTTCAACGCTCCGGTTATCATGTCGGCAAGAAG
This sequence comes from Candidatus Omnitrophota bacterium, assembly GCA_037139435.1. Taxonomy (GTDB): domain Bacteria; phylum Omnitrophota; class Omnitrophia; order Omnitrophales; family Aquincolibacteriaceae; genus Aquincolibacterium. Next base: position 495 of record JBAXGK010000402.1, read on the forward strand.
CCCTCCCGAATTCCGAAGGAAACGCGTAGTGTTCATGATTTGCGCCAGCTGCAGGAAAAACTCCGCAAAAGCATTCAGGAAGAGGCGTTCGAGGAAGCGGCGCACTTACGGGATGAGATCAAGCAGGCTTTGGACAAACTCAAAAAAGTAAAGAGGCCGAAAAGTGAGTGAGATCGATCGTTTTGTTGACCAGCCGGTGAATTGGCTTCGGGCCACCGGACCTGAAAGCGATGTGGTCATCAGTTCGCGTCTGCGGATGGCACGAAATCTCGCGCCTTTCCCTTTTTTGACGCGTCTTGCGCTGCCGCAGCGTGACGCGATCATCCAAGAGGTTGGGGAGGCGGTTAAGAATTCGAATTTGCTCAAAAATGCTTACTTTATTTCTTCAACGGAACTTCCCGAGCTCGATAGGCAATTCCTGCTGGAACGCCATCTGGTCAGCCGGGAACTTTTTCTGGAGGAAGGCAAGAGCGCGGTCGTGATTACTCCGGATGAAATGGTAAGTCTGATGGTGATCGAAGAAGACCACCTGCGGCTTCAAGTATTTCAGTCGGGTCTTAATCTCGTCGAGACCTGGCGTATCGCCAATGAAATCGACAGCGAACTTGAAAAGGATCTGGATTATGCTTTCGACGGGACGCTTGGGTATCTGACGGCCTGTCCGACCAATGTCGGGACGGGGATCCGGGCCTCGTGCATGTTGCATCTCCCGAGCCTTGTGCTGACCAAACAGGTCCACAAAGTCTTGCAGGCCCTTTCAAAACTGAATCTTGCGGTGCGCGGACTTTATGGCGAAGGAACTCAGGCGAGCGGGAATTTTTTCCAATTTTCCAATCAAATCACCTTGGGTCAGCCGGAAGAAGAGATCATCAGTAACCTCGAAGGCGTGATCCGGCAGGTGATCACCCATGAGCGTGAGGCCCGGGAGTATCTAAAGAAAAAACGTAAAGCCAAGATGGAAGACCAAATCTGGCGCGCTCTGGCGGCGCTCAAGGCCGCGCGCATGATGTCCTCTTCGGAGGCGGTCCAGCTCTTATCGCTTGTGCAGGTTGGGATCGATGTGGGGGTTCTGGAAGGTCAAGTCACCCACACGGATCTGAACCAGCTTTTCCTTTTGATCCAGCCGGCGCATCTTCAGAAAATGACCGGCAAAGAACTCAGTACCACGGAGCGCGACGCCCGTCGCGCCGCGCGCATTCGCGAATATTTTTCAAAAGTTATTCTTTAACCGGGGAGGAGAGAGCATGAATCCCGTTAGAAAAATAGATTTCATAACGGTTCAGCTCAATACAGCGTCTGCAAGAATGACGGGGATGCGAACTTTGAAGAAGAGCATTGACTTTTCTAACGGGATGAAACGGTTTGCATGGCTTTTACTGATCACGTTATGGTTTGCGCCCGCCGTTTGTGCGGGGGCCGAGACGGCGAAGATCT
>JBAXGK010000403.1:0-1926 GCA_037139435.1 Candidatus Omnitrophota bacterium
CGACATCATAGAAACTACTTGGAGTGAAGACCCACCCCCTCTTGTTCCCATATATCCTGTAAGTCACTTTGCTATCAATAGATTGCGTTCTCATATTTATTATCTCCTGTCGCAAAAAGCATATAATTTTTGCGACAATAAGTCAAGCCATAATACAAAAAAACGTGGGAATGATACCATTGATCGTTACCCCCTGTGCGCAAGCGGGGCGGTAAAGATCCTGTGTATTACACCCAAGGTCTGGGGCGAGATTTATCAGAACTTTGAAGCATTCCGGAAACTAATCAAAGGACCAGCACCCCGGAAGGTTCTAGAACAAGCCTCCCGAACCAAAGCTAAAGGCGTCGCAAAAAATGAATACCAAGACGGGTCAAGACCCTCCAGGCGCTACTTCTCCGAAACAATTCCAAAAAGATGCGTGGCCCCGATGGCCTTTGACATCCGAACATCCACTCCGGCAAGATGCGCAAACTCCGGCCACCTCATTACGGCTCCGGCAACTTCTTCCATGATCTTTGCCGCGCCGCGAATATCGTATTCTCTGGCCGGAGCTTCAAGATCGCCCTGCGTAAAACCATCCCGCTTCCCGTGGATACTCATTTGATGACGGTCCGTCCAATGACCCGACGGATTGTAAGCCCACACCATATCAAATGCCGGTGCAAGACGCCACGCCCCGTCCTGATCCATCAAAAAAGCAATGTTCCGCGTATGGTCATCTTGATTCCGCGCTAGCACATTAAAAACCATTCGCCGGTACATTTCTTGCAAAGCTTCATGGCCGAGGTTAAGACGCAAAATAATGTTCAACGCCTGTTCATATCCATATTCCCCGGCGGCGTTAAAATCATAATGCGCCAGAGCGCAAAGCGACTGAGCATGAATCTTGCCGCCTTCCTTATCACGATCAAACCGCCGGGTCATAAAATGCGCCCGCCCGCCCTCCTCAAGAAGCCGGCAAGAATTCATCTGGATACCGGATTTAACGGCCATCAGGTAGTACGCGTATTCAATGCGCCCAAAACCCTTTGGATCTCCAAGAGATTCGTCATTCACCCCGTCGAATTTCAAAATCCACGGCTCAAACCCCTGAGGGCCGCCGACCTGGCCTGAGCGAACCTCACCTGTCTTGGGATTCCAGGCAATGACCGCCTTGGCACGGTTTCCTCCGGCGGAGGTTCCTACGCGGATGATCGTTTTTAAAGCCTCCTGCCTGTTCTCCAAAAAACTGGCCGTGAGTTTCTTCTTATGATCAAGGATGCGGGAGGCAAGCTCGACCAATTCAGCTATTTCTAGCCGGACCGTTCCTTTTAAGCGCGGTTCCAGCGCAGGTTCAAATTCCAGTGCCCCCATAGCCCGTGTTCCCATATAACACAAACGTTCGACCGGAGAAAAATCGCCGGTCGCGCGGCCCTGCCTTGCCAGCCACAGATCAATAAGCCTATTACCAAACCGGTCAGGTAGCGCGTCCGCCAACATTCCCGGAAGACCATGATAAGTGTCTTTCTTAAGCGCCGGAAAAGAGTAGATTTGTTTTCCGGGAGGCATCATAAGGGGAGAAACTTCAAGTCCCCGTTTGAGAAACGCGGGATCATATTCAAAATCAGCGCATCCTCGTTTTTCATTCCAAGCCACAGCCCCTAAACGATGTCCCCAAAGATGGACATTCGCGACATCAACGCGCCCGGCACCCGTGTTCCTCATGTCCCACCGCCTTTCACGCCATGATCCGCCCGACGGCCGGAAGCCCTCAAACGCTCCCGCCCTTTCAGTTTGGCCAACGCCAGAGGACTTGGACCCGGTTCCGGAAAAAGAAGCCCCAGCTCTGTTGTAAGTCCCAAGGCTCTCAGCGTCCGAACAAATCCTTTCAAGGTCGATCCCTTCCCGCTTTCGATATTTTGTATCACCTTACGCGCAACACCTGCC
>JBAXGK010000404.1:0-1921 GCA_037139435.1 Candidatus Omnitrophota bacterium
TTTTCAGTCTATGCCCTGGCAAACGCTTCCACGGGCTGAACTATTACAAAAAAACGTAATAGTTCAGCCCGAGGAAGTGCCTCTTCGGCGTCCTCGCATACACCGGCGGACTGATCAGCATCGGTCACAATTGCGGCAGGATTATTGCGGCGGCGATAACGCAGCCAGGAAAGGGAATTTTTTCTTCTTAAGCAGAACACTCTCAAGCGTGCTGATGGGGTCAATCTTGTTGAGCTTGGCAGTTTGTAGAATGCTTACAATAACATTGTGGCATTGAACTCCTTTTGGGGAACGGTTGCCGTTGGTGATTTTTCTGAAGATCACATCCGGCCGCACTTGTTGTTCCGAGTGATTGTTGTGAAAGTCCACGCCCCGTTCGTATAAAAATGTGAAAAGCTCATCCTTGTGCCGCTGCAGTCTCTTCGCAAAACGATTCAGAATTTTTTTGTTTGGATTGGGGAACGCAAAATCCCGAAGAGCTTCTTGAACGGCCGCTCTCTTATTATGGTACGTCTGATCCCAGGGTGCGTCCTTATACTCTTTGTATAGGGCGATGGCATCTTCGAGAATTTTCTTGAGACGGGTCACATAACGCACAACCTCTTCATCGTCGTGCCAATATCTCAAAACCTTCTTCAGATCGCGCAAGAGATGAACAAGGCAACGCTGTTTGGCTTTTGTGATGATCTTGTTGTAAGCAGATAAAAAATCCGTAATCAGTGTGCCGTCATAATGATCGCCTAATATTTTCCGAACCACTTTCTGGCCGCGTGAATGATCGATATGGCTTATGCAGACCTTCTTATTGGAAAATTTCCACAGCCAGGCCGTTTTGCCGTCTACTCGCCAACCTGTTTCATCCGCATGAATAAACGGGCCATGCTTTAACGACTTTTTGAGCATCTCGTAGAGTGGAGAACCTGCCCGTTTGAGTTGATCTCTAAAACCGGCAATGGACGAGTGCACAATGTTCAAATTGAAAGCTTTCTCGAACAAATTCTTCACGTCGCGCTCGGAGATCTTTACGACGTAGCGCATGAACACAGCCAAGGCTTTGGCCTTCGGGCCAATGTAGCTGTTTGCCAATTCATCATTGCCCAAAGAGGAAACAACCTTTTTACAATTCCGGCAATAATATTCATGATGCCGGTACAATACCGCCTCCACCTTCGGCAAAATAATGTCTTCCTGAATGTGCTCGTCGATCTCCTCGTTTTTACACGCGGTGATATCTTTCGAGCTGCATTCCGGACAGCACTCCAGTCGCACGTCTTCAACCCGGTCTATCTTCTTCGGCTTTTTCCTAAACCATCCCCTATGTCCAAACTTGCCGCCGCGTTTCTTGGGCGGGGATGATGCTCCTTGCGTTGATCCGGAATCATCCGGCGGCGTCTTGTTGCTCTTGTAGCGCTTGGCGTTGAACTCTTCGAGCTGGATTTTTAAATACGCCACCTCCTCTTTTAAACGTGCGTTTTCCTCACGGAGCTTTTCTAGCTCTGCTGTTACTTGAAGCGCCCGTTTCCGGGTCATTTCTTTTTAGTCAGCGCCGTGATGTTTATTTCCGATATCTTCTCCAATGCGTCTCTGAGCGCGCGATAGTTATCCGTCAACCGCCGCGCTTCTTCCTCGGACCTTTTGGGGATGTAGATCATCCGCGTCTTGCCTTCGCGGCTTTGCGACACATAGAGAGATCGGTGCTTTTCCCCTTTTTGGCAACGGCACCCTGCTTTGCCGCAATGCCTGCTGACCATTACGACGGACCCTCGAATGGTTTCTTCTAACTGCGGTGCTTGCTTGGCGATCAGGCTGCGTTTTTTCATAGGACCTCCGGTGGCTGATGTGTTAGTCGCATCCCAGAGTATACCAAAAAAAACAACCTCCCGCAACAACTTTCGGAGGTTTTTTTTCGAACCTTTTCAGT
>JBAXGK010000405.1:0-1911 GCA_037139435.1 Candidatus Omnitrophota bacterium
ACAGCGTTGAAAAACGGAAACCCAAGCCTACACAAAATTGGGTGGTGGATTATGGGGACGCTCATCCCTTGTAAAGGAGGGGGGTATAATGATATTATGCCCCCGGAATATCCGGAATACCCGCAGGCGAGGTCAGACCATGGCGAAGAAATTACCCAAAAAGGTTCAAGAGATCCTGGCGGAAGCGAAAGGGCAACTGAGCACACTGTATGCCCAGCGCCTTAAAGGGATGATCCTTTTCGGATCGTATGCCCGGGGAGATTATGCCAAGGGGTCCGATATTGACCTTCTGATGCTTTTGGACGGTTTGGACGATCCCGGCGCTGAAAGGGAACGCTATTTTGCCGCTATCTGCGACCTTTCTCTGAAATATGATACGGTGGTGTCGGTGATCCCGATCGATTACAAGACGTATCACTCCCGTAAGACCCCCCTCATTCTGAATGTTCGCAAGGAAGGGGTGAGGATATGACGGAGTCGGTCATGGAACTCCTGAATAAGTCGGAGCGGAGCATCGACGCAGCGAAGTTGCTGCTCAGCGACAGTTATCCGGACTTTGCGGTGAGTCGGGCTTATTACGCGATGTTTTATGCCTTGCAGGCCCTGATGCTCGATCGGAACCTCGCTTATTCAAAGCACTCGGCCATTATCGGCGCCTTCGGGAAGGAGTTCGTCAAGACCGGCATTTTCGACAACCGTTTTCATCGGTTTGTCCTCAATGCCTTCGACCTGAGAAATGCCGGTGACTACGGAAGCAGCCAGACCATCGACGAAAACAAGGCGGCCCGGACCATTGCCGATGCCGTCGAGTTCCTGGCCGCAATCAAACGGCATCTTGCGGGCGATCATTGAAAGAAGGAGAGAAAAGGGGGCGGATTTATTTATAGGCGAGAAAAGTATAGAAAAAATCTGTCCCCTTTTTTGTTCGGGAATATCAGAATGTCATGCCCGAATGCTCTTATCCCCGATAACGGCATTCGGGGACGGATATGATTTTGAAGTGCGGCGAACAAATCAAATGGTATTATGTCCCCGGAATATCCGGAATATCAAAGAGGCTCAGGGAATATGATGAATAAAAATAGTACAATGGCTATTCAGGAACTGAAGGGGAGTTTAATAGCGAAATTTGGCCATGATGTGGAGCTCAAGCTTTTTGGTTCTGTAGCGAGAGGCGATGACAGAAAATATTCTGACATTGATCTTCTTGTGCTGCTTCCGGGGCAAGTCGATCACTCTGTCGAAGAAATGGTTTTTGACACCGCCTACGATATGGAGCTCAAATACAGTGTCGTTTTTGGCGTTATCGTTTATGAAAAGGCGTTTTGGAATTCCGCCCTTGCCGCGATCATGCCACTTCATCAGAACATCGATCGTGAAGGACTGGCTGTATGAACGATACTCTGATCCGCTACCGAAAGGAAAAAGCCCGAGAAACTCTTGACGATGCCCGGATGCTCCTGCGCGACGGCACCCCTTCTTCAGCATTGAACCGCATCTATTATGCAATGTTCTATGAAGTCCTGGCCCTTCTGCATACGAAGGATTTGTCGTCCTCTAAACATACGGGAGTGCGTGCTCTTTTCAATGAACACTTCGTCAAGACCGGCATCGTCCCGGTGGAACTGGGTCGTCTGTTCTCGCGCATGTATGACTTCAGACAAAAGAGCGATTACGGGGATTTTGTGAAGATCCAACCTGAAAAGGTAAGCGAATGGTTTGAACAGGCCGTGGCTTTCATAAATGAAATCGATCAGATTATTGAAGGGAGTCTGGACTGAAACCACAGAGATAATGATAGATCATCTGCGGAGTCCTTCGGCTGATGGAGATCCCCATTGCGGACTCTTGGCAAACCACCACTGAAGGGCACGCGTGTCGAGGAGATGGAGCCATGAGAATGAAAGGAGT
>JBAXGK010000406.1:0-1903 GCA_037139435.1 Candidatus Omnitrophota bacterium
AATCTATCGCAAAAGAATGGGCGCTGACCGGCTGCGCGGGACGGAAACCGAATGTGATCCGGACCCTTTATCTTAAAGAGAAGGACGCCCTGGAAGAAAAGAACATGGAGCTCAAGGCGAAGTACGAGAAGATCACCAAAGAGCTTCAGCTTTCCGAGACCTGTTATGGCGAGGACGCGGAGATCGCAGTGATCGCTTACGGAACGCCTGCGCGCATCGCCCACTGGGCCGTCAAGCGGGCCAGGGAAGCCGGCGTTAAAGTCGGACTCTTCCGGCCCATCACGCTTTGGCCCTTTCCGGCCCTGGAGCTCAGAAAACTCGCGGCTCGTTGTCGGAAGCTTCTGGTGGTTGAAATGAGTCAGGGACAAATGATCGAGGATGTGCGCCTTGCGAGAATTCCCGCAACGGAAGTGGATCCCAAGATCGAATTTTTGGGGCGCGGGGGTGGGTGGTATCCCAAGCCTAAGGAACTTTTGGCGAAGATCATGGAGATAGCAAAACAATGACGCCAGAACAAAAAACAATCAGGCCCGGCCGGATGCATTATTGTCCCGTGTGCGGCCATACGATCGCTCAGCGTCTGATCGGTGAGGTTATCGATGAATTGGGAGTTCGTGAACGGACGATCGGAACGGCCCCGGTTGGATGTGCGGTTCTACTCTACGATTACTTTAATTGCGATATCATCGAATGCCCGCATGGAAGGATCCCGGCTGTCGCCACAGGCATCAAGCGGATGCGTCCGGACAACGTCGTGTTTGCCTACGGCGGGGACGGAGATCTCCTTTCGATCGGACTTGCGGAAACGATCCATTGCGCCAATCGCGGAGAAAACATTACCCTTATCTTTATCAACAATGCCGTGTATGGCATGACGGGCGGGCAGATGGCTCCCACCACACTTATCGGCCAAAAGACCATCACGACTCCAGAAGGAAGAATGTCAACCGAGACAGGATCTCCCTTGCGGATCTGCGAAATGTTCGCGACGCTCACAAGCCCTGTTTATATCGAGCGTGTGGCGGTGCATGACGCCCCGCATATGCAGAGGGCGAAGCAGTCGATCCGTAAAGCTTTTCAAAATCAGATCGACGGGAAGGGATTTTCGTTTGTCGAGATCCTTTCCATGTGTCCCACCCATTGGAGAATGGGCGGGAAGGAAGCCTGCCAATTCGTGGGGAACGAGATGGCTAGTTATTTCCCGATCAAAAAATTCAGGGATGTGGACGGATGATAGAAGAAAAGATCTTTGTCGCGGGTTTTGGAGGCCAAGGAGTTGTCGTGGCCGGGAATGTCCTTGCCCATGCCGCGCTCGAGGAGGGCCGTCATATTCTGGGGATGGTCTCTTACGGCGTGGAAGTTCGCGGCGGTGCGTCTCACAGTTTTGTGATCATCTCGGATCAGGAGATCGATTGTCCGATCATCGATGAAGCGACTCTTGGGTTTGCGCTCAGCCAGGCTGCCTACGAAAAGTTCAAAACCAAGACACGAGCCGATGGGATTTTTTTCGTCGACTCCTCGCAAGTTGCGAACATTGACCGGAGTGGGACTACCGGACAACTTATTGAAATTCCCGCGACGCAGATCGCTCGGGAGATCGGTAACGAAAAAGTGACGAACATGATCATGCTCGGGGCAGCCATCCAGAAAACCGGCATCGTGAAAATGGCCAGTGCCGTGAAAGTCCTCGGGAAGGTGTTCAAGGGGCTTCGCAAAGACCTGATCTACGTCAACGAAAAAGCCCTCTCCGTCGGCGCCGACCTCATGCGCTAGGAGCAGCGCAACTTAAAGCCTGGGTTGAACGTAGGCTGCGCATAGGTTGAGATGATGATCGTGCGCGAATATGACAGGATCAGCACTCGAAAAAGTTAGGGGATTTTTTGATGCCAAACCGAGCACTGAT
>JBAXGK010000407.1:0-1880 GCA_037139435.1 Candidatus Omnitrophota bacterium
GAAAGCTCTGCCTGCGCGCTCTGAAGATTCTTCTCGGCATTCAGATAATCCCTCTCCGCATTCCTGACAAGCTCCTCACCCGAACGGACATCTTCTCCCGTCGTCTCCGAAGCTCCCTTGCGCGCTTGAGCATCCAGAAGAATTCTTCCAGCTTCCGTTTTTTGCATTTCGCGATAATCGGTGACGAGCATCCGCTTTTGAAAATACTCGCCTAACGCTCCCATGAGTTTCGCTTCGGCATTCCGGATCTCTTTTTCTTCGGTCCTCCCCGCTACTTTTTCTTGCGCCTGTCGCAATTTCCTGACCTGCCCCCACAAGCTCGGTATATGGACATTCAACCGTGCCATGACCGAAACATTCTGAAAAACATCTTCGAGTTTTTCTCCGCTGAACTTGACGGTCGTACTGCTTCCTTCCGCGGCATCCGCCAACACGTCTGAAAAACTTCCCGAAAGAGTTTTAACGCCGAGAGAAGCGAGCTCGTGTTCGCTCTCCGCTATCATCGCATCGATCTGTTCTCGAGAAAGAGCGCGAAGCGCCTCAAGAGAGGAGACGCGTACCACCGGCTTCACGACGCCGGCCGCCTGAGTCGCTCCAGAAACGCCCGGACCTGCAACAGTCCCAGGAAGTTCTTCGGAAAGCGCCTGCAACAAGCCTGCCACCTGTTGCTTGGCCCAAATGTATTCATTGAGTTCAATGGTGTTTAAGAGAATCTCTTTTTCATCCTGAGTGCTTTGGCTTACATTCCAGAAAAAAAGCGTCGGATATGGAAGCCCCCACTGCCGGGTCAATTGGGCTTTGCGTATAATGGATCCCTTCGCCCGGATCTGCGATTCGATTTGATCAAGCGACGCATAGAGTTGTTTTAATTTTACTTTTTCTGTACCGATTCGATGAACGGCCTGCATGAAACGCCACCGTTCCTGCTGGGTTCTTTCCTCAAACTTCGCCATGGCATACCAGGTCTTCCTCGGATCCCCCCCAAGGACCTGGTTGACCAAACCGAATAGCCCCTGGATAGCACCCCCCACCAAAGGAATATTGTTATCCGCAAATTTTCCGATATGCGCCAAACCTTCGCGGGGATAATGCGTCACGGGATTTAAAAATGGCGTAAACCCGAAGGCTTGTTCTCCCGCAGAAAATTCGAACCCTAAAAATCCACCGATTGCAAAGTCCTTGAGACCACTTTGGCGGCGCAATGTGACATTTTTCCAGCCCTGTTCCAAATAACTGACCATCTGCAGATGAGAAGCAACCCCTGACACATCCATAACTTGTCGGCGAAGTGCTTGAAACTCAGGCCCGAGTTGATATTGATTTGCCCCCAAGACGGCGTGATCGGCAAAAAGGAGCAGATCCATGACATCCGAGAAAGTTTTTAGAATTTGATCCTGGGGCACAGTGCCCTCTTCAAGCGCCTTGATCAGGGGCAATGCCTGCTCAAGGTACTGGGCCGAAGCCTTCTTTGCAGCCTCGTCCCCTGTCCAGGCCTCTTGAAGGGCCACGATGGTTTTCTGGACCGTCTGCCCGAGCAACTTGATTTTCTCTTTCCCGGCTGGGGTCAACTGACGGGTCGAAGCGTCAAGAACTCCAGGATATGCCTGAAGAAAGGGATATTCCTTTTGAAGATTCTCGATGCTGAATTTTTCACCAAGGCTGATGCGAACATTCGGAGGAAGCTGGAGGACCATCCTCAGATCATTTTCTTTTTGTTCTCTAAAATTCTGCGCCTGAACAAGAAATCTCTCGGCTTCCGAAACATTCACCTTTTTGCTCGCAACATTTCTCTTTTCTTCTTCTCCGGCACTGCCTTGTTTAGTTCTGGCTTCCAGAACTCCCTCGGTTTTCGCCAGAATTTCCCGCTCTCCATCAAGGAC
>JBAXGK010000408.1:0-1877 GCA_037139435.1 Candidatus Omnitrophota bacterium
GAATGAACCGGTGGGGCGTTTTATTCGCGTCGAGAAGCCCAAAAAACCCGCTTAGGAGTTTCGCCATGTCGAGAAATCGCTCCCGTTTCTTCATCAGAGAACGGTACTGGAAAACGGCGACATTCTTCATGATCTCGAGAAGATCCGCGAGCTCGCGGTTGAACTTCAAGTCTTCCTTCAGCTCCTGAGTTCCCGGCATTTACGCGCCCCGCTCCCACTGATCATGGCAAAAGTCCACAAGGCATCTCTTGAGAGCCGCCTCTTCTTCCTTCGAAAGAAGCACGCCCATTTCCATACTCTTGACCACTGCTGGCACGACGTGCGCGGCAAATGGAAAGATCCCCTTTTTAAATTGTTCGAACTGACCGTCCGTCAGCTTGTCGAGGATCCTTTCCCTGAAGGCATAATAAAAAACATACTGCTCCGCGAGGGATGACGGGCAGTCCCGCTCCTGGATGTAAAGCTTCTCGAGCTTTTCGCCGTGGCGCAGGCTGGCGGTCACCTCTTCCGAAATCCCGGAACGCAACTTAGTGGCTTTCAAAAGCTCCCGGTAACGGATGTACTGCAACTCGAGATTCTTTGTCAGCTCCCGAAATCCGGGCGGCTGGATCTTCGTTCCGATACGCGAAACCGAAAGTCCAAGATCCACGGCGGGTTTGAAGCCTTCCCCCATCAGCGTGGCATTCAGATAAATCTGCCCGTCGCTCATTGAAATAAGGTTCGTCGGGATGAATCCGGAGATATCCCCCTGCAAAGTATTGGCGATCGAGAGAAGCGTCATGGAACCGCCGCCCATCTCCGTGGATAGGTTCGCCCCGCGCTCCATCAATTGGGCATGCAGATAAAAGATATCGCCGGGATAAGCTTCGCGGCCGGGAGGGCGCTCGAGCAACAGCGAAAGTTCACGGTAGGCCCAGGCGTGCTTGGTGAGATCATCAAAAACGACCAGCACATCGCGGCCGTCATGCATGAAATATTCCCCCAGCGCAGAGGCCGTGTACGGCGCGAGGTACTGCTCACCGATAGGCGCCGACGCGAGCGCCGCCACCACCACCGTATAATCAAGCGCGCCCTTTTCTTTGAAAAGGCTGACCACTTTTTCAAAGGCAGTGTGTGCGCTTCCAATGCAGCAGTAGATGCAGACCATATCGCGGCCCTTCTGGTAGAGGATCGAATCCACGGCGATCGACGTTTTTCCCGTCATCCGGTCCCCGATGATCAGTTGCCGCTGCCCCTTGCCGATCGGAAGGATCGAATCGACGATCCGTATCCCGGTCGCCATCATCTGGTCCACGGGTTCCCGGTCCAGGACCGCGGGAGCTTCCCTGAAAATATCCGCGTGCAGATCCGGCTCGACCGCCCCTTTCCCGTCAATATCCTCACAAAGCGAATTAACGAGTCTTCCAAGGAACCGGTTCCCGACCGGGACCTTGAAGGCCTCATCCCTTAAATACACCTCATCGCCGGACTTGATCCCTTTAGAGACGCCCAAAAGCAGTACCAGGACTTCTCCGGAGTTAAACCCCATGACAAAGCCTTTCATGCCAGTCTTAAAAGTCACAAGCTGCCCCAACATGCAGTTTTGGAGGCCTTCCACCTTAACGATGGCCTGCTTGATCTCCTTAACGCGTCCGATCTCGCTGATGCTGACGGATTCAATGCTCATGGTAAGGCGATCCTTATTCGCTAAAGTTCAGCGGCATATCATTTGGCATGCCCCTTAGGAATCCCAGCGTTAAAACTAACGAAGGAAGAAGAACGATGGACGATTGTCCCACGTCCTTCGTCCCTCGTCTACCCGTTCCCGACCTGCGGTTCACGCCCGACGGCAAGGCTCCCCTCAAGTTCATGCTCCGCCTGCCGCATCCGGTTTTCAA
>JBAXGK010000409.1:0-1876 GCA_037139435.1 Candidatus Omnitrophota bacterium
TGGAAATGGAAAGACGCCCCGTGAGCATCGCTTTCGGGGCGTCTTTATTGAAAATCCCGTTCTGTTTGACTTTTCGCATGACTGAAGTTAGGATGAGGCCGAAAAATCCAGACAGGGGTTGAACATCATGCTCGAATCCTCACTCGACAAACTGGCGCAACAGATCCTCGGTCTCGACGAGGCCTCTCTCTCCGCCCTCTGGGAAAAATACAAGAAGCGGATGGAGCGTTTCGAGCCCTCGAAGGAGTGGGAAAAGGCGGTCATCATCTTTTTTATCATCAACGCGGTCCGCGCCAAGAACCACATCTTTAACGAGCAGCTCCTGCGGCAGCACTCGACCGCACCGGAAAAACCCCCGAAGGGAAAACCGGAGTTGCGGCTGGTGAAATAGGCCCCACGATGAAATCGTTTTCAACTGCCCAAAAACAGATACTTGCCAGAGCGGATCTACACTTATCGACCCTGACAGAACAGCAAGTGATTCAGCTTGTTCACCGTGAATCGGATGTGGGACACCTTGGTGACGATCAGCTTGTCGAGTTCTTGAAGATAGCGAACGCAACCTATCGCGGTGGAAACCGGATCATTCCCGACGAAGAGTATGATTTTACTTATCTGGCCGAGCTCCGCAGCCGCAACCCTCACCATCCGTATCTCTCTACCGTGGAACCCGAATTCGCGTTCGAAGGGAAGACCGTCGAACTGCCGGTACAGATGCTTTCCACCAGGAAGACCTATTCAATAGACGACGTGAAAAAGTGGCTTGTGGAGGTTAAAAAGGAGGCTGCCGATGTTGGCTTGGAGCTTGATCAAATAAGGCTTCGGGTCACTCCCAAGCTGGATGGTTATGCCGCATACGATGACGGAGAGCATCTTTACACCCGCGGTGATGGGCGCAGAGGAACCGATATAACCCGGGTTTTCGAAAGAGGGCTTTGCATTGGCGGTGAAGACAGGCGCGGTCAGGGGGCTGGCGAAATTGTTGTCTCGGACTCTTATTTTGCCATGCACCTCGCGGCAAAGTTCGAAAACACAAGAAACTTTCAAGCAAGCATCATTCGTGAAAAGGAGTTGGACCCTTTGACGGAACAAGCCATTTCTGACAAAGCCGCGGTGTTTTTTCCTTTCGCAGCATTGCCATCCTGGGAGGGCAGCATCGATGAGTTCCTCACGAGGTTTGACGATCTGGCCAATCAAGTCCGGAACTCCGTAGGTTATGATGTGGACGGCATTATCATTGAGGTTGTCAATGAAGATATCAGGCGCAATATGGGTGCAGCGAGACACCACCACCGCTGGCAATTGGCCTATAAAGAAAATTTGGAGAGGGCCAAAGTCAAAGTATTAAATGTTCGCCCGCAGACGTCGAGGTCCGGCAGGGTAAATCCCGTGGCTGAACTGGAGCCTACGCGGCTGAGCGGCGCATCCATAAGGAATGCAACGGCACACCACTACAAAATGGTTATGGAGAAAGGTATCGGCCCGGGTGCGGTGATCGAACTCGTCAGAAGCGGGTTGGTTATTCCAAAAATTGAAAATGTTCTGATTAAAGCGGAACCGAAGATTCCCGAACTTTGCCCAAGTTGTGAGACGAGGCTGATTTGGGAAAAAGATTTTCTCATATGTCCCAATACTTCCGATTGTCCCGCTCAAATCGAAAACACACTCGAACATTTTTTTAAAACCATAAAAAATATTGATGGATTTGGATCTCAGACCATTAAGAAGCTTTATGCGAATGGAATCAGGACCGTTTATGAAGTGTACCTGCTGGATAAAGATAAACTGATCCAGATGGGATTTGGTGAGAAGAAGACAGCACAGAACTTGTTGGACCAACTTCAGCGGAGCAGGACCGAATCGCTTGAAGATTGGC
>JBAXGK010000410.1:0-1866 GCA_037139435.1 Candidatus Omnitrophota bacterium
GCGAGCAATTACACCTTCGCCGAAGCAACGGCGGATCAGGGGCTGGAATCCTGGATCGGAAGTCATGTCCGCGCGTTCGATTATTTTGACGGCGTCACAGAAAAAGTTGTTTCGGACAACCTCAAGGCAGGCGTGACCTCGCCCTGCAGCTATGAGCCCGAGATCAATCGGACCTACGCGGACATGATCGCGCATTACGGGACCGTGGTGATCCCTGCACGCGTTCGGCATCCCAAGGATAAAGCCAAGGTCGAGGCGGGAGTTCAGCTGGTGGAGCGGTGGATCCTGGCGGCACTTCGAAACCGGAAGTTTTTCAGTCTGGAAGAGCTGAACGCCGCCCTCGGTGAGCTTTTGGTGAAACTGAACGGAAAACCGTTCCAGAAACTGCCCGGAAGCCGTCTGTCGGTCTTCACGGACCTCGATCAGCCCGCCTTGAAACCCTTGCCAGTCGAGCGGTATGAATACGCCCGCTGGAAAAAGGCACGGGTGAATATCGATTACCACATCGAGCTGGAAGGGCATTATTACAGCGTTCCTTATCTCCTGGTCCAGCAGGAAGTAACGGTGCGGTATACCGCAAGGACCGTGGAGATCTTTCACGGAGAAAAACGGGTAGCAAGCCATCCCCGGAGCTGCTTCCGCGGAAAACACACGACCGTCCACGAACACATGCCGCGCAGTCATCAGGAGCATTTATCCTGGACCCCGACAAAAATGATCGAATGCGCCGGCAAGATCGGATGCAAGACCGCCTGTGTGATCGAGCGTATTTTAAACAGCCGGCAGTATCCCGAACTGGGTTATCGCTCGTGCCTTGGCATCCTCAGGTTAGCGCGGGCCTATTCCGAGCCGAGGTTGGAATCGGCATGCGCACGGGCGGCGAGAATCGGAGCTTATACGTACCGGAGCGTCAAATCCATCCTCAAGAACGGCCTGGACCGTGAAGTGCTTCCGAAGCTCTCCCAGGCTGTGGCCGTGCCGCATCAAAATATCCGCGGCGGCGAATATTTCAACAACTAACCCGAGGAGACAAATCATGCTATCCACACCGACTCAGGACAAACTGAGAACCTTAAAACTGCGCGGAATGCTCAAAGCGCTTGAGGAACAGCGGGCGTCAGACGCTTGTGACGCCTTGAACTTTGAAGAGCGCCTGGGGCTTTTAATCGACCGCGAACTGACCGAGCAGGAGAACCGGCGCCTTGAGATAAGACTCCGGCAGGCCCGGCTGCGGCAAACGGCCTGCGTGGAAAATATCGATTTCACGCAATCGCGCGGGCTGGAAAAAGCGCTCATCAAGAAGCTCTCCGGCGGAAAGTGGGTTGAAGAACATCTCAATGTGCTGATCACGGGGCCGTGCGGGGTCGGAAAAAGTTTTATCGCCTGCGCGCTGGCGCACAAAGCGTGTCTCGTGGGACATTCGGTTTTGTACACGCGCGCTCCGAGGATGCTTCAGGATCTCGCGCTGGCCCGCGGGGATGGACGCTATTCAAAGGTGATGCGAGCTTTGACACGAACCCATGTGCTGGTCATCGATGACTGGGGTCTTGCCGCCTTGAATGACACAGAACGAGGAGATCTCCTTGAAATCCTTGAAGATCGACACCAGACGGGCTCGACCATTGTCACCAGCCAGCTTCCGGTCAAACACTGGCATGAGTTCATCGGAAATCCGACGCTCGCGGATGCGATTCTTGACCGGCTTGTTCACAACGCCTATAGTATCGAACTCAAAGGCGAATCCATGCGGAAAACTTCCGCCAGGAAACACCCGCTTTGATCGCTCTTTAAAACAAGGTCTTCAAAGCCGTCGCCCACGGGCTCCGAAGTGGAAGAAGTTGACCGCGCTGGGTGGAAGAAGTCACC
>JBAXGK010000411.1:0-1865 GCA_037139435.1 Candidatus Omnitrophota bacterium
CATTTCATTCGCCACAGGCGTAATGCCCTTGCCATCTTTCCCCGTACTCTCGGCGATCAACTGTTCGGCCCAATCCGCGAAAGACGCCAGCTCCGGCGAGGTCCAGAAAGTCAGCTTATCTTTTCCTTTGAGTGCCAAAGCTCCTAGAAGGATCCCCAACGCGATCCCCTCGTTCTTGGAAATATCCTTTGTCGAGCGCATGGCATCGAGAAAACGCTGGGCATCTCCCAGCACTTGGCGAACATCAATTCCCAAAAGCGCGGCCGGCACGAGGCCGAAGAAAGACAGCGCGGAATAACGGCCGCCGATATCCTGCGGGTTCAAGAAAAGTCCGCCGAAAGGCTTACTGCGCCCCAGAGTTTCCAGAGGAGAACCATGGTCGGTAATGATCACAAACCGCTCCGCCGCTTTATTCTCATCGCTTTTATAGAATTTTTTTACCCGACCAAAGAAATACTGATACTGCGAGCGCGTCTCGATCGTGGAGCCGGATTTGCTGCCCACGAGGAACATGGTCGACGGATAGCGAACGATCTTTTCGACTTTTAGAATACTGGCCGGATCCGTGGTGTCGAGCAGATGGAACCGGACCCCTTTAAGAGCTCCCTTCACTTTATTCGCGGGTTTCTTCAGAATAAGCGACAACACTTCGGCCGCGAGACTGGATCCGCCCATGCCGAGAAGGACAATATCGCGAACCTTCTCCTTGAAAAGCTTCTCCTGCAATTGATCGATCTCGTAGAGCTTGCCGGTGATCTTCTCGCAGTTGTCCACCCAACCTAAACGATTGAGGATCACTTTTTGGTGAGCCGCGTCATTCGACCAAAGCGTCGGATCCTTCGCGAGCCACCGGGTGTGGAGATCTTTTTTCGCAAGCTGAGCAAACGTGTCCGCCACGTTTTTTTCAAGAGTTGCGGGGAGCGATATGTTCACTTTGACAGGTGAGGCCATGTGGAAGTCTCTTTTCTTTTCCAAGGTTGTCATCAGAGATTCAAAAGAATTCACAAAAGATTTTACGCCGTCTTTCTGTAAACGATCGCAAACGGCATGAATATCGATGCCGAAGCTTTTAAGCTCCGAGATCGTCGCGTCAGCTTCCTGGATATTCTCTTCCACCGAGCCCGGCCGGATCTCGCCATGCGCCAAAACGGCTTCCCAGGTGTTTTGCGGGAGCGTATTCACGGTGTCTTTCCCGACCAAAGTTTCGACATAGATCAGATCGGAATAGGCTGGATTCTTGCAGCTGGTGCTGGCCCAGAGAGGTTTCTGGACATAGGCGCCCTGATTTTTGAGAGTCTGAAAACGAGCCGAACCAAAAAGCTCCTTGAATGACTGGTAAACCTTCTTGGAATTCGCGATGGCGGCCTTCCCCAAGAGATCGGTCATAAGCATCCGCTTTGCGGCATCTTTCTCAAGCACAAGTTTGACATCGAGTTGCTTATCAATATCCGTATCAATGCGGCTGACAAAAACGCTCGCGACAGAATGAACCTTGGACAGATCGCCGCCTTTCTTAGCGAAAGCCTCAAGTCCGTCCAGGTACGCGTTGGCCACTTCCTTGTAATTCTTTTGGGAGAAGATCAGCGTCACGTTGACATTGATCCCTTCGCCGATAAGACGGCGAACAGCGCAGACACCTTGTTCCGTCGCCGGCACTTTGATCATCACATTCGGACGGTTCACAAGACGGAAAAGCCGTCTGGCTTCCTCAACTGTCGTTTCCTCATTGAAAGCGAGGTTCGGAAGCACTTCGAGGCTCACGAAGCCATGTTCGCCACAAGTCTTTTGGAATATCGGCAGAAAAAGGTCGCAGGCTTCACGGATATCGCTGATTGTCAGGGCGTCATAGAACTCTACGGTGCTCG
>JBAXGK010000412.1:0-1862 GCA_037139435.1 Candidatus Omnitrophota bacterium
GGGACGGGACCGAGGCGCCATTCTCATACCGGGAAATGCTCTTCTGCCTGGCGTCGATTCTATCCGCGAGATCCGTTTGGGTAAGGTCGAGCTCAATCCGGGCCAGCTTGATCTTCTTGCCTAGTTTCTTGGGGTCCATGATCTCCCCTCCTGTGAGAAGTTACAAAAATTAGCCCAATTGACATTATACCTTTGGTGGTATATATTATACCCATAAGGGTATATGGTTATAATTTCAGTTTAGTCATGTGCTGTCTTTTATATACCCTTCTCTAAATAAGGGCAAACGGTTTTTATGGTCACTCTCAACGCTGAAGAATTAGTGAAAAAGCCACAGACAACCGCCTGCGAACACGCAGCGGTTTTGCGGTCAGAGGACCCTGCCGTCCGGCGCCTGCTGGACACTATTTCCACAATCATCGCACTGGACTACGCCCGCACGGTACGGCAGAACCCGATAGTTTTTTTGTCGCAAGGAGGAGCGAATTAATCTTATGAAAGCCGCCATTTATTCGCGATATTCGTGCGATAACCAGAGCGAGAAAAGCATCGAAGACCAAATCCGCGTCTGCCGGACTTACTGCAACGCACTGGGCATCACGATTGACGCGAAACACATATTCACCGACGAGGCCCTTTCCGGATCGCTCGTGGTCCGCCCCGCGCTCCAGGCACTTGAGAAAGCCGCAGAAAACAAGGAGTTCGAAGCCGTCATCGTGGATGACCTCTCCCGCCTCTCGAGGAGCAACCACCAGATGCTTACCATGATCCTGAAGTTCAATTACCTCCAGATCAAGATCATTTCCGTGTCCGACGGCATCTCCACGGACGACGAGAATTCAAAACTCAGCATCCAGCTTCGGGGTCTTGTGAATGAGCTCTACCTGGACGACCTAAGAAAAAAAACGATGCGCGGGATGGAAGGCCAGAAACTGCGTGGATTCAGCGCAGGCGAACGTGTTTATGGGTATTATTCGGCCCCTATTGGCGAACTGCGTCTCAATAAGAAAGGCGTTGCGAAGTACGAAGGCATGGTCCACAAGATCAACCCTGACGAGGCAGAGCTCGTAAAACGGATCTTCCGGGAATTCTCGGAAGGTAAAAGTATCCGGAAGATCGTAAACACCCTCAATGTGGAAACAGTCCCGACCAAACACAAGCTTCCTGGCGGCTGGAACGGCTCCTCGGTTTCCCGGATCTTGAAGAACAAAAAATACGCAGGCGTCTGGGACTGGCGGAAAACAAGAAACGTTAAAGACCCCATGACTGGAAAATCCAAGTCTGTACCGCGGGAGCAAAAAGAGCACATTCCCCTCTTCAGAGAGGACCTGATCATTATCGGAAAAGAACTATGGGATAAAGTCCAGAAACGGCGGGCCGATCTCGGCGGCACCTGGCCGGTTAGCAAAAAGAGAAAAACATCGTATTCTCAAAAAAGCTACGTCCACACAAGCCCCACCTGCCTTTTCTCAGGCATCATGAAATGCAAGCTCTGCGGCGGGGCTATCGTCCTTGTGAGCGGCAAAGGGACGGGCTATTACGGATGCTACAACAACAGAAGGAAGACCTGCTCGAATTCCCTGCTTGTCCCCCGTAAGCGGATCGAGGAGGTTATTATCAGAGAGCTCGGGGAAAAGCTGCTGACCGTCGACAACTTGGATTACATCTACCAAAAGGTCGAGAAGCTTGCCGCCGAGAGCTTGAACGAGGTCCCGGAGCTGTCTAAAAAAAGAAAGGCTCAGCAGGAGAAGCACAATAAAGAGATCAATAACTACATGAATTTCATCCGGTCCGGGAATTTCTCAACGACGGTGTCAGACGCACTGAGCGAAGCGGAAAAGAGAAACGAGGACCTTCTTCAG
>JBAXGK010000413.1:0-1855 GCA_037139435.1 Candidatus Omnitrophota bacterium
ATCCGTTTCATCGTTTTAGATCCTCCAGTCGGTTTAAAAGAATTTCCCTGTATTCGTCCACAAGAAGCCCTGAAGGTGTCCCGGGGCTCCTCGGGACTTTCCTGAGCACAAGATCGGATTTCAAAAGAGAAGAATCGAGATAAGACGTGTCCTTGTAACTCTTGAGCGTTCGGACCCAGACAAGCGAGATAAACGCGTGCTCCGGGGTCTCGCGCTCTACTTTTGAGTCTTTAAACTCGATTACCGCGTTCAGTTTCGCGTCCTGGATCCTCGCAAGAGTCCCCGACTCGATCAGATCGCGCTTAACGGCGGTCTGGCAGCGGCCGCCCATCATGTTCCAGGCTTCCGCCATATCCCGGCTCACGGTGTAGGCGTTATATTCCGCGTAGCGTTTGACGAAGGTCTTCGCGAAATAAAGCATCTCGAGTGCTGAAGGAGCGTTATGGCTCGCGAGATCCGTGATCGCTTCCGCTTTTCCCACTTCTTCCACACGGATCACGACCGGCGGCCGTTTGGCGAGTACAAAGGCCCCGAACATCGCCAAAAAAAGAAGGCCAAGCAGTACCAGACTAACAAGCTTCAGGAACTCTGTCTGCGCTTCGATATCCCCGAAAACTTCGTAGTAACGCCTGCCCATGCTTTCAAGTTTTGTCTGAAATCGCGTTTTCATTTGTATTTCGTTCCTCCTCCCGCGCCTGCGGGTTTGTTTTTTGGGAATTGAGCGGGGGTGGTGATATACCTCGCGATAAACGCGGTCCCGGCCCCCACCACCGCAGAACCGATCCCGCTCATACTCCCGCCTGATGTGATCTGATGCGAAATGAGAGGGACTGAGATGAATAGAAGGATGAAAAGGACATTGGCCGCGATCACTGCAGCCGCGTTCGTCTCCTCGGGAAGATAGATCGCTATCACGTTCATGACGGAGATCACCTTCATGAGAATGGAAAGAACGACGGTCCAAAGCGAGACCGAAACGAGGCTTCTTAGCCAAAACGCGAGGCCCTGGCTGGTCGATTTGTAAACGCCGAAAGCGATCAAGACCGGGCCAAACACATAAAGAAGCGAGAGGAAGACAAACCGGAGCCAGTTCAGGACCCCGAGCGCCACAAGCGCGATGATATAGGTCAGGTAATTGAGGACCGTCAGAATGATCCGCGTGTCGAATCCACCGAGATCCTTCTTCTCCGTGATCTCGCGGAAGACGGTCCTGATCACTTCCTGGAATTCCTCATGAGGGAGGATCGCTTTGGCAAGCAGGTCCGTTCCGTAAACGATCCATACAAAGAACCGCTCGTAAAGGATCATGAGCCCCACGACAAGGATCGTCCGGATGAAAAGACCTATATAATCCGAGCGGCCTTTCATCGCTTGGAAATTCTCGTGAAGTACGCCCGAGATAAACATGAGCGGAAAAAGAACAGCTGCGGCAGAGGCCGTCACACCGTAAGCGGACGAAAAAAGATCCGGGATCTGGAGAACGTTCGTGAAAAGAAAGCCCTGGTTATTCATGGGATAACTCCGCGGAAGAGGACAGAATGCTGTCCAGATATTCGCTCGTGTCCTTGATAAACCGGAGCCGTTCCCGTTCGGCGTCTTTCTCGCGCCGCGAGACCTGCTCGATCTGGGTAGCCTGAAGCTCAAGCATTTTCGCTATGGATTCCTGGCTTTGCTGGCCGAGAACCATGAGCTCCGAGATCCCCTGAGCCTGAAGCCTTCCCGCTCCCTTAGGGCTCGCGTCCTGCGCCTGCTCCGCAATCTGACGGGCGGCATTCCGGAGGTCCTGCCCCCCCTCCCGGATCTGACTCGCCAGATTGAAAGCTTCCACCACCTGCATTTCCTCAAAAGGAATGTA
>JBAXGK010000414.1:0-1848 GCA_037139435.1 Candidatus Omnitrophota bacterium
TGTTTGAGCTTGAGTTACATCTAAAAGGCTAACCTGACCACCATGAAAGCGGGCTGTTGCAATTCGAAGACTTTCTTGCTGCAGCTTGATATTTTCATTGGTAATACGAATCTGTTCTTCATAGGTGCGAATGGAAACATAGTTTTGAGCAACATCTCCAATGAGTGAAACCAACGCATCGTCATAAGAGGCGACAGAAGCAAGGTAGCTATTTTTATCAGATTCAATCTGACGCCGATACTTACCCCAAAGATCAATTTCCCATGAAGAACTGAAAAAATATTACCCTGAGAACTATTATGCCTACGAAAATTCTCACCGTGTTACGCCTTCACGCTCGAAGATTGAAAAAATCTTTTTTTATTTGGCGCACCCTTTGCAGGCATTGAACTGTATTTTTTATTCAAAACTGATGGATTTGAACAGGGAACTACCGGTTGGGCCAAAAACCCGGATTCTGGATATTGGCTGCGGTGATGGGCGATATTTGCTTGAGAGGCGAACGCTGGGTTGTGAATGCTATGGGAATGATATCTGCGAAGCAGCCCTGACACGTTTGAAGAAAGCCGCTCCAGAAACTGATGTCCGGTGTGGGAATTTGTGGGAGGTTGATTACACCGAAAAATCCTTTGATGTGATCAACTTGTCTAATGTGATGGAACACGTTAAAGAGATAAATCAGTTGTTGGCTGAGGCGAGGCGCATCGTTAAGGACGATGGCCTGTTGCGTATTCAAGTCCCGAATGCCGCTTCACTGACTTTCGCGATTTTTAGAAAGCATTGGATGCCGCTGGAAGTCCCTCGGCATGTATATGTTTTTTCTCTCAAAAATTTAAAAAGACTATTTGAATCTGCGGGGTTTGAAGTGATAAGCTCTCGAACCGTGGAGGGATCCTTTACTGTTCTTGCGAGTGTTTTTTTTGTTCTTTCGACTGTGGTCAATAAGAAGATCGAATTAATGCGCTATGAGCGTATTTGGAATAGCGAGATTTTAAAGCTAATCATATTTCCGTACGCTTTGATCGTGAATTTGTTGCGGTTGGGCGATATGGCTGAGTTTATTCTTAAAAAATCTAAGGCCTAGAGAAGAATTACGAGCTAAAACGATGCGAACGCAAAAGAACGACCAGACAGATTTAGTTACCCAAAAAGCCTGGGAAAAGAACTGGGAAAACATCCGTATGGATGAGATCCTCGAAATCTTTTCCTATGAGCGGGTCAAGAAGCAGATGGCGATCTATTTACGCGTTTTGCCTGAGGGGCAGAAAATCCTGGAGGGCGGGTGCGGTCTTGCGCCCTATCTTATTAAGTTGCGGCAGTTAGGCTATGATGTGGAGGGCATTGATTACAACAAAGAACCTATCGATAAGGTGCTCGCTTTTGATCCGAAGCTGCCCGTGCGGGTCGGTGATGTGACCGCCATACCTTATCCTGACGGCTGTTTTGGCGGCTATATCTCACTAGGTGTGATCGAACATTTTACGGAAGGGCCTGTCAAAGCCATACGTGAAGCGTGGCGTGTTCTAAAACCGGGCGGGGTATTTGTTGTGGCTGTCCCTCAAAATCACCTGTTTATGCGGATTTTTGCGCCGCTGCGGATCCTTAAAGAAAACGCCTTTCTTCGCCGTCTTTTTGGTAAACCCATGGATACCCATTACTGGGAACAATATTTTAATAAAGATGAGCTGCGAGCTGTTTTCATGCGGGAAGGATTTGAAGTTCGAGAAGTGCATCCTATGGACCATAGCGCTGCGGTTATGTGTCTTTCGAAGTCCTTCCGAGACAAAAAAACATTCGATGAGGCGAGCCCCTTGGGTTTACGAATCGGTCGATGGTGTGAGAAGTACC
>JBAXGK010000415.1:0-1829 GCA_037139435.1 Candidatus Omnitrophota bacterium
CCCTTCTCATTGGGATTGCATGAAAATGGGGGTCCGCACCGTTTTTCCCTCTCAGTACGGCGTTAGCCAATACTGAAATCGATGCGAACGACGGGAGTATAGCATATCTTCTGGATTTGGGAAGGGTCTTTTTTCGCAAAGGCGTACGGCGAAAATCTCTCAAGACATGACGCCGTACTCCGTACACCTTGCTCCGTACGGATTAAAGCGCTTTTCGTTTTTGCTGCGCCTGGTCGAGGTACTGCGCCAATTTCTTGGAGTCTTGATCTTGAAGAAGCTTTTTGAATGTCCGAAGTTCCCGTTCGAAACGGCTTAGGACACCCAGCATGACTTTCCGATTTGAAGAAAAGATCGGCTGCCAGACAGACGATGCCGCGGCAGCGATACGCGTGGTGTCTCGGAAACCCGTCGAAGCCACTTTAAGCGAAGGAGTCGAAACGGCATGCATGAGACACGAGGCAAGAGCGTGCGGCAGGTGGCTGACCTCCCCCACAAGCTTGTCATGCATCTCGGGGGTTAGCTCGACGATCTTGGAAGTAAACGTTTCCCAGAACTTCTTTGCCGCTCTATAAGCGCAGGGACAGGTCTTCCGGTCACGGGTCAAAAGCACTAAGCCTTCATTATAGAGAGCTGGATTCATGGCCTGGATCCCCCGCTTGTGAGAGCCGACCATAGGATGACACCCGACAAAAGATAGGTTTTTCCAACGGCGCGAATTCACTTCTTTTAAGACGGAAACCTTGACGCTTCCGACATCCATGACCAAGGCGCCCTTCGCGCAAACTTTGTCGATCGCTTTGAGGTAAGGCATGAAAGTATCGACGGGCGTGCAAAGCACCACGAGATCCGCGCCCTGCGCGCCAAACAATACTTCGCGCGTGGATTCATGGACCCATTTCTTTTGCTTGGCGAGCGCAAGAGCTTCGCAGCTCCGGCTGATCCCGACAATGCAGGCCTTGGGAAATTTCTTCCGGCACGCAGCGGCCAATGAGCCGCCCATGAGGCCTAGACCAATAACAACAATTTTCTTAAACATGTACTTTCTCATCCTTATTACTGGTTCCACGCACAACGCGCAACGCTCAACGAATGGTTCTTACGTCGTGCGTTGACCGTTGTGCGTTGCGCACGGCTGCGACTATATGTCTCGGCCGACGGCATGCGCGATCAGGCGAACCTTTTTCATCATTTCGTCGAACTGCTCCGGCAGGACCGATTGCTCCCCGTCACTTTTGGCCTCTTCCGGACACTGATGAACTTCAACCATCAGCCCGTCGCACCCGGCGGCGACTCCTGCCATGCCCATGGGAGCTACAAAATCACGGAATCCTGTCCCGTGCGAAGGATCCACAAGGACCGGCAAATGAGTCTCTTTCTTGAGCACGGGAATGGCGTTCAGATCGAGCGTGTTGCGCGTGGATGTTTCAAAGGTACGGATGCCCCGCTCGCCGAGAATGACTTTGAAATTCCCCTTGGAAAGGAGGTATTCCGCGGACATCAGGAGGTCTTTCACCGTAGCGGCAAGCCCGCGTTTCAGGAGCACGGCTTTTTTCGTCATGCCGCATTCCTTCAGGAGATCAAAGTTCTGCATATTCCTCGCCCCGATCTGGAGCATGTCCGCATATTGCGACACGAGCTCGACCTGACGCGTGTCCATCACCTCGGTCACGACCAAAAGCCCGACTTCATCCGCCGCCTGGCGCAGGTATTTCAAACCTTCCTCGCCCAACCCCTGAAAAGAATAGGGTGACGTACGCGCCTTGAACGCCATTCCACGAGGCCTACGCGGAGTACGTCGCCGACGCGCCCGACCTGCGGCCGCTGCTCCG
>JBAXGK010000416.1:0-1819 GCA_037139435.1 Candidatus Omnitrophota bacterium
TGTCTTGTATGGTGCCGGGAGGGGATGGTACTCCTTTATCAAGCAGCCTTTTGAATTAGATTTGCTTCCAGTCAAAAAAATATCCGCGATCCTGGAAAAGAAATATCCGCTCCTTTCTTTTTCCGTTTGGTCGACTGCACAATTAAAATCATTCGCTCATCATATGCTTACGCGGTTCGTTGCATTTGTTTATGTGGAGCGCGATGCCATGAACGGTATTTACGACTTTCTCAAGGATAGCGGATATGACGCGTGGTTGAACCCGCGCAGGAAGGACTCTCGAATATTTAGTGCGGCTGAAAAAACGGTTGTGATTCGGCCAGCCATTTCCCGCGAACGCTCAAGAGGGCATTATGCAGATATCGAGAAGGCCTTGGTGGATCTTTTTGTCGAGGCGGCCGCTTTGAATCTCCTGGACGAGGAGGAGTATTACCGAATATTGGGTAGCGTTATTACGGCCGGTCGGGTCAATATCGGCGCTTTGCTTAATTATGCCAGAAGGCGCAAATTGAATGCGGAACATGTTGTTAACCGAATAAAATCAATTTAAGCCACTTTTTGCTTAAAAGTGGCTGGAGCTGATTCCCTTTATGATTGTGGGTCAATGTTTTAGCAAGGAATGGATCACTCAAAAAAGAGGCGAGATGGGGAGTGTCGATCCGGCTTTGCTGGAGAAGGCTATCCATGCATTTGCCTTATTGTGTGCTTTGGGCGAGTCGTCTATGCCGTTCGTCTTCAAGGGTGGCACCAGCATGATTATGCTTTTGAAGGAGTTTCGGAGACTTTCCATAGATATCGATATCGTGACTGCAGTGCCGCGCACCGAATACGAACTGCTTTTGGCGGATATCGGTCGCAAGCCACCTTTTCTAGGGCACGAGCCGGACGATCGCGGTGAACGGGGACTGCCGCGCAGGACGCATTTCAAGTTCTTTTATGATTCCGTTATTTCCAGGAGACGTGATTATGTGCTCCTCGATATTTTGGAAGAGGAGGATTTATACCCAAAGAAGGAAATGTGTTCGGTTAAAACGTCCTTTATCGAGCTGGAGAAGATAGTCAAAGTTAACATGCCTGTCATCGATTGTTTATTGGGAGATAAACTTACGGCTTTTGCTCCTAATACGATAGGCATCCATTATGCCCAGAAATCCAGCATGCAGATCATCAAACAACTCTTCGATGTAGGCGAGCTTTTTAATGCGGCGGAAGACCTTGTTTTGGTCCGCAAAAGCTATCAGGCGCTTTCGAAAGCAGAAATTAATTACCGTGGTGGAAAATATACTCAAGAACAGGCGGTTGAAGATGCGTTGCATACGGGTGTGAAGGTGTGCGGGCTTGGATTGAAGGGTGTGTCCCGGGATAACCATGGGGAAATACTGCTTGAGGGCATCAGTAAGATTTCGAGTCATCTTGTGAATACAAGGTTCCGACTTGAAGATGCGAAGATTTCGGCATCGCGGGCGGTCCTTCTGGCGGCCTTGTTGAAAAAACGAGCGGGATCGCATACTCTCGAGAATGTTCGCTGGAGTCCTAAACGAGTCTCTGAATTGTCGCCGTTGATGTTAAGCGCACCGTTTGAGAGCCTCAATCGTATCAAGGCGATTATTCCGGAGGCATTTTATAACCTTTATACCGCGCAAGAGTTATTGAAATAACTTTAGGGCGCTAAAAATCGGGTTTGTTAAAACGTATTGGCCCGGGCATTGGGAAGTGCTCGGTTAGTATGCTCCAACCTCGTCTTTTACCTAATTTGCGAGATTTGACGTATCGCGAAGGGTTGCCGCGGTTAATTACCCGAGGATTTTAAATTGGCAAA
>JBAXGK010000417.1:0-1812 GCA_037139435.1 Candidatus Omnitrophota bacterium
CACAGGTCCTCCCGCAACAAAGGCTCCCCCCCGCTAAAGACCACTGTGTTAGCACCCAGTCCGGCCGCCTCTTGAATGACGCGCTCCCAGACACGGGTTTCCACCTCTTCAGTTTCCGCCAAAGGGATATCGCACATCCGGCAGCGCAAGTTGCAGCGATTGGTGATCGAGAGGATAAGGTCTTTAAGCATCGCGGGGTTTTTCTAATAATTTCGTTTCGTACTCTTCGATGGTTTGTTGGGCTTCATTTAAAAGCTCGTCCTTGTCTTTTCTGCCGCCAATCTGACGGAGAAAATTTTCGGAAAGTTTCGTGAGAGAGTCGGATCCTGGGTGCGCCCAACAGGTTTGTAGGCATGGCTTCTGACACTGCTTCATGATCGCTCTAGCCTTGTGGGCTTCCGGGCTTGTCAAACAATGCTCGAGACCTCCCTCAGAGATGTTCCCAAAGCTGGCGCCGCAGCTCCGAACCTCCCCGTCTGGCCCGATATTGAGAAAGACGAAAGGGTTGCATTTCCATTGTTTTTTGGTCAAACCGCCCCTGAAATGCTCAACCCACAGATGCGGATCATGCAAAAAAGCCACTAAGCCGTGCTCGTTTTTGTATTCCACGATCTTGTCGATCTGCTCTTTTAAGACAGGCAGCATCTCCTCCCGAATCCAGAACGGCGCCTGGGGAGAAGTGTTCTGCATATCGTCCTGCGCGACCACCACCGGATGATAAACAAGGCATTCGACTCCCAGGCTCTTCGCCAAGGGAATCATATCGTATAGCTCGTCGACATTCTCCTTCATGATGGTGGTCCAGGCGGAAATCTCGGGTCCAGCTCCCGCCTTCTTTTTCGCATCCGCAAGGTTTTTTAAAGCCGTAGTCGCTTTCACGAAAGCGCCCTTTTGCCGGACGGTGTCGTGCGTCTTTTCATTTTTCCCGTCTAGCGAGATCGCTATGTTTTGAAGTCCCGAGTGAACAATTTTCGTGGCGAGCGCTTCGGTGATCAAAGAACCGTTGGAAACGGCTTCGGTTTTCAGGCCTTTTCTTACCGAATAGCTGATCAGATCAAAAATATCCTTCCGGAGAAACGGTTCTCCTCCGGTAAAAAGCACGACACAGTCTCTTCCCCAGCCCGCAATCTCATCGAGCATTTTGTGCACATCGCCGTTTGAAAGCGAATGCCCCTTAAGGACGTTCACCACTCCACACATTTGACACTTAAACGTACACTCATGGCTGAGGCTTATAAAGATCCAGTGCGGCTTGGCGTAGGGGCGCCCCGTCACTTCGGAAAAATGATATTCCAGGTTCTGTTTGAATTCCTTCAACGGATCCATTTTCTACTCATTCCTTTTCATAAACTTTCCCATCAATGGCGCAGAAAAATAGCCAGAAAAAGCCCACTTCTCGACCGTCTTCATTAAGGGCGTATTACCTATTCTGAGAATAAGGAAGTATATCCTTGAGAGAATGATCTGGCTAGGCGAGTTTCAGAGTTCGTATCCCTGAAACGGGCGGGGTTGGGGGAAGCCCGGGCAAGGGTAAGAAATCGGGATAGGGGAGGCAGGAATCGTCCTGCCTTCCCCTCCCACACCACCGGACATGCGGGTCCGCATCCGGCGGTTCAGAAAGCGACTGTATCTATCAGTCAGGCGGGTCGTACCCATTCCTTGAACGCTCATCCTCATCTGCCGCCGTCGACGCTTCGACACTTCGTCGGTCATTCAGGGTTTCACCCTTATATCCCAACGGGAGCTCTGGTTACCCAGACTTCTGCCGCATGGCGTCTTCAAGACTCATGATCGTTTCGCTCTCTCTCTGTT
>JBAXGK010000418.1:0-1812 GCA_037139435.1 Candidatus Omnitrophota bacterium
TTAGTGGTTCAGATCGTGGTTCAGGGAGCCTTGATGGCGATCGCTGTCGGAACGCTCAATTATATTTTTGCGGATTCCGACGACGACCGAAGCCTTTTTGAGCAGATCGCCAGCGCGGCTGTCTACACTTTTATTGCGGCGGCGGCTGCTGCGGTTGTTCAAGTGTGTGTAAAGGGTATCGGAACCTGGCAGGGAAAAGATGTGGAATTATTCCCGCTCGCAGGGAAGGAAGCGCCGGGGTTATGGGAATCGATGACGCAAAAAGGGGCGGGGAATCTTACCTATAACATCATCTCTCAAGGGGTTATGCCGCTCTTTTTGACGTCCGGGCACGATTTCCTTCAGGATCTTTGGGAAAATATGGGGATGGGCCGTTATGAGCGGGATGAGGATGGCAATCCACTTCCGGAGGGCGAGCAAAACCTGTCAGAGACCCAACTCGCTTTACGCGCCGCATTTACCTCGATCGTTTCGGCTGTTGCCCAGGCAGTTTATTGGTTGTTTTCCCCTCCCAGTTATACCCAGAATCTCAAGACAACGGATGCAAAGGGAAATACAACGTGGAGCACAAAGACAACGACGGCGAAGTTCGGGGCAAGGGAAGCCATTTCCTATGTCGTAACGGAAACGGTCGCGGCGATTTTAGCCGTTCCGATCCGGGTCTGGCTTAAAAAATCAGTAGAGGGAAAAGGGTTTACGGATGAAGTGGTCGACGATGTTCTTTTGCCGATGTTTACGTCACTTCCCGGCCAGCTCACTTCCATGCTGCACGCGTGGATGACACCGACGCTTCAGAAAACTCTTGGCGAGATCCAGTTAATGCAAGCCTTCCACGAACAAAATGGCAGCGACCAGGTGGCCGGACATTATATCGGTGAAAAGATAGGCGAATATACCGTCAGTGTTGATAAGCAGGGCCTCTGTGCGGTTAAGGAGGAGAACGGTGTTAGGACCTCGGTGCCGGTGTGGGCCGCTGTGCTTTTAGCGGCCGGGAAAGCTAAAAATGGTCAGGAGATACGTGACGCACTCAGTGGCAAATCAGCGATCAAGGCGGTTGCCGCAAAGACAGCACCCCCTGAATTGACCGAATCGGAAAAATTTGCTGAGGAGCGTACGGATCTTACAGATACGGATCTTCAGACGCTTACGGATTTGCTGACTTCGTCGGCAAATCAGTCCTGGCTTAACCTTGGCGAGATCGGCTTGGAACCGGCGGAGGCAGCCCGGTTTTTAGAAGCATCGCTCGAACAGGTCCATTCGGGAGGGATCTCCGGGGTTCGGTTTGAGTCGACGGATGATAAGGGACGGAATGTCACTTATTCGGTCACCGATGCCGGCGTGGAATATAGCATTCAATACAACAAAGACATCATGATCGTCGCGAATGCCTCGACCGCGGAGTTTGCGGCCCAGGGGATGGAGATGCTTCTCGGGCTTGCGGACCGTTATTTTTCCGGAGGTATTAACCTCAAGGGCATCGTGGCGTTCGGGATCGACCTCCAGAATCTTCTTAAGGATAATGCAGGTCTTTTTGGGGACGGTGTTGTGAAAGTGCTGTTCGGGGATTTCACATTCAATGATGGCACCAAAGTCCAGAATCTCTCTTTGACGTTTACAGCGTCGACTTGCGTGTATGAATTTACGGCTTTTGGAAAAGACGGCGCCCAGATTGATGTCAAAGGGTTTGGGGCTTTGAACGCAGAACAGGCGATGCATGATGTCAATGCGATCGCGAAACTTGCCCTAAAATACAATCTCAGTTTTGATGAGAAGAACATGGATGACCTTGCCGCTTTTGGGGAGGCCCTGCAG
>JBAXGK010000419.1:0-1802 GCA_037139435.1 Candidatus Omnitrophota bacterium
TCGTGGAGAGCGGTTCAGAAATATTGTTAAACGCGGATATAAAGAGCATAAAGTGTGAGGAGAAAATCCTTAACAAAAGCAAGATTCGCTCCGTGGTGTTCGAACATAACGGAGAAACGCGCGAAGAAGGCGTTTCACGACTCATGTCCACCATCCCCATTACCAGCCTGCCGCTCTTGCTTGACAGCCGGGCTCTCCTTGAAAACAGAGCCGTGTTTGAAAAAATAAAGTTTCGCTCTCTAATATTCGCATACCTTGTTCTGGACATAGAGTTGTTCAGCGATAGCCAGTGGATCTATTTGCCCGAAGAAAGATTCTTCAGCAACAGGATTTCCGAGCCGAAAAATTTCTCGAAGCAAAATTTCCCGGGCAGCAAAACCATTCTTTGCGTGGAGATCAGCTGCGACTATGAGGATGAGAAATGGAACATGGATCCCGAGGAAGTTAAAAAAAATGTTTTGGAGGACATTGCACGACTGGGCGCCAAAAAAACAGGCGACGAAAATTTGATAGGCTACTTTTGCCATAAAACAAGCCACTGTTATCCCGTTTATACGATGAATTATAAAAGCGACATCCAGGCCGCGCTAGGTCTTCTGGGGTCATTCGAAAACCTGGACTGCTTCGGAAGGAACGGTTCGTTCAAATATGGCAACATGGACGACGTCATTGAGATGGGCTTGGAAGCGGCGGATCAGTTTATGAGCAAAGCACAAAGAGGCTGAGGAAGTCATGAGGCCACGAAACAATGCAGCGATGGGGCTGGGGGCTTTGAAGGCCAACTTGCTTGGCACTAAAACCCCTTTAAGCGTCATGCTCTCCGTGACAAATTCGTGCAACAGCAAATGCTCTTACTGTGATATTCCGCTGCGAAAACAACGGGAGATGAGCACGGAAGAAATCATCAAGCTGATCGACGAGATGAGCGCTGCCGGAGTGCAAAAGCTAAGCCTTTGGGGAGGGGAGCCGCTTCTTAGAAAAGATATAGGCCGGATCATCGGCCGCGCCAAAGAAAAAGGTATGTATGTAAACTGCGACTCCAACGGCTATCTTGTGCCGCAAAAATTCGAAGAAATCAAAGATTTGGATTTTCTCATCCTCAGCTTCGATGGTGAAAAAACCTATCACGATCAAAACAGAGAGCCGGGATCTTTTGATAAATTCATCCGCGCCGTCGAGCATGTCAACAACAGGATCTCCGTCTGGACGTTAACCGTTTTGACCAAACACAACATTAACTCCGTGGATTTTATTGTTGAGAAGGCGAAGGAGCACGGGTTTAAAACGATGTTCCAGGTCCCCTATCATCCGCAGGGGATTGGTGCGCCGGCAAGTCTTTTTGCTACCGCAGAGGAATACAGAAGAACGTTCCGTCGGCTGATCGAGATGAAAAAGGACGGGGCCCCGATCATTTCATCCCAGCATTATCTGAGGGTTGTTGCAGACTGGCCGTTTTTCCCCGATACGACGAACGAAGAAAGAAAGCGCGGGATACCCAAGTGTTGGGCCGGAAAATTGTTTTGCAATATTGATACAAACGGAGATATGTATCCCTGCTCTCCCATGATTGACCGAGTTAAGCCGCTAAACTGTCTTGAGCTATGCTTCGAAGAATCGTTCAGAAGGCTTAGCTCGTTGTCTTGTCGGGCATGCGTTAGCGCCTGTTGCGTCGAAGCCAACCTGGTGTTCTCCTTCGATCTTTTGACGATCCAGGAGTGGTTCAAAGCGACACAAGAGAGACAATGAGAACATTCTTTCTGGGAAGTTTTTTCAAGAAGCCGTCGATCTCGGGAGGTTCTAGG
>JBAXGK010000420.1:0-1796 GCA_037139435.1 Candidatus Omnitrophota bacterium
GGACCTTCTCGTTCTTGTGCTTGTACATCACCACCAGCGCGTCCCGCGCGGGCCCGAGATACTTCCGAGGGTCGAATTCCGCGGGCTTTTCCTTGAAAACCTTGCGGATCGCGGCGGTCATCCAGAGGCGCCCGTCGGAATCGATATTGACCTTACAGACCGAGGAAGCCGCGGCCTTGCGGATCCATTCTTCCGGGATCCCGATGGAATCCTTCATCGCGCCGCCGTTCTCGTTAATGATCTTCACCGCTTCGACAGGCACCGAAGAAGAGCCGTGCAGGACGATCGGGAAGCCCGGGATCTCTTTTTCGATATCTTCGAGGATATCGAAACGTAGCATGGGCGGGATCAAAACTCCGTCGGCGTTCCGGGTGCACTGGGAGGGCTTGAACTTGGTGGCGCCGTGCGAGGTCCCGATCGAGATCGCGAGCGAATCCACGCCGGTTTCCTTGACGAACTTCACGACATCCTTGGGGTCCGTGTAGGTCGAATGTTCCGCGTGAACTTCATCTTCGATCCCGGCAAGCTGGCCCAGTTCCCCTTCCACGGTCACGTCGTTCTTGTGCGCGAACTCCACGACCTGCTTGGTCAGCTCGATATTCTTCTCGAACGAAAGGTGCGAGCCGTCGATCATGACGGAAGAAAATCCGGATTCGATGCAGGACTTCGCGAGTTCGAAGCTGTCGCCATGGTCGAGGTGAAGCGCCATCGGGATCGGCTTGAGATTCTTTTCTTTCGCATAGGCCTTCATCATTTCGATTGCGCCTTTGCCCATATATTGAAGGAGAGTCTGGTTGGCGTATTTGCGCGCGCCGCTTGAGACCTGGAGGATCACCGGGGACTGCGATTCCACGCAGGCCATCACGATAGCCTGGATCTGCTCCCTATTATTGACATTGTAGGCCGGGATCGCGTAGCCGCCCTTCACGGCCTTTTGAAACATTTCGCGCGTATTGACAAATCCTAGATCCTTATACGATGTCATTTGAATTCTCCTTTAATTTTCCGATTTGAAATTGAAAATTTGAAATTAATAGTTCTCGATCCAGATCTCAAAATGGCCCTGAGGATGATCGCATAGCGGGCAACGTTCCGGGGCCTTCGAAGCTTCCACGATATACCCGCACTCGTGGCATTTCCAATAGACCTTGCCGTCCTTGACGAAAAGCTTGTGCTGTTCAAGGACATTATGAAGCTTGCTGTAACGCGCTTCATGGCGCTTTTCGACCATCGACACCTGCTTGAAGGTACGCGCGACATCTGAAAAACCTTCCTGGTCCGCAACGGCCGCGAACGAAGGATAGAGGTCCGACCATTCTTCTTTTTCGCCTGCGGCCGCGTGCCGGAGATTAAGCAGCGTATCGCCAAGCGCCACCGGATAACTCGCGTGGATCTCGACGGGATTCTCGTTCAGACCGTGCTTGATCAGAAGGCTGTAGAAAAGCTTGGCATGCTCTTTTTCATTATCCGCGGTTTCCTGAAAAATATTCGATATCTGCCGGTAGTTTTCTTTCATCGCGACCTTGGAATAATAGGTGTAACGCATCCGGGCCTGGGACTCTCCGGAAAACGCCTTCATGAGATTTTCGGCTGTTTTGCTTCCTTTAAACTCCGCCATACACGCCTCCTGATTTTAATGATGAAATGCCGCCGGAATAGCATGGGTCCCAAGCCTTATCATCCCGCCGCAACAAATGCGGGACGGGGCCGTCCTGGTCACCATTAATTAAAAGAATGGAAGACAAGGAAAGGGGGGATTCCTTCCGAAACAGGGGGTCATTATACCACCGGGAGTA
>JBAXGK010000421.1:0-1776 GCA_037139435.1 Candidatus Omnitrophota bacterium
AATATCCAGTGAACACGGCGCTACAATGATCCGGCTCGGTTTGTCCGGACTCAGAGGGAAAGTTAACCCATGGATTCTATCCCGTCAAGGAGTGCCGTAAGGAACTTTAGTATTGATTAACGGCTTCGATCAAACGCTATCACCGATAATCATGCAGGATTCAGTTTGCCTGTAACGTCTTAAGGCTAAACCTTATTAATGCGGTCTTCCATGCTTTGCAGGGCGACAATCATAAGATCAAATGCGGGCGGTTCTTTAAAAAACATAGGCTGCATTTGCCGGTAATCCGCTTTAAGACTCTTGATACTCTCGGCATGATGAGGGACCAAACGAAAAGATCCTCGCCTTGCCTCATCATAGTTCAACCACGCGTACCTGAAAAAAAGCCTGTTAAAATCAACAACGCTTTGCATGATATCGCCACGTTCGATCGCATTCTCAAAGATCCCGGCCCTCCCCATCTCGTAAACATCATAATAATGCCGCGACATGCGCTTCGACACGGCTTTATCGTCCGGCGAATGATAGAGCCTGTGAAGGATCATCACCTTTTCCCAGAAAGTTCTCTCTGCGGATAACACCTTCACCGTAGCGGGCTGGACGATCCAAGCGTTGCGAAGAGATCCGGCTACGTACGGAACGACCTGCGCGGACTGGGCTGGCCAGTGATCCGCTCGGGCGCCCAACTCAATCCGGACAACAGGCTTGATATATTCGTTTACCCTTTCCGCGACAGCGGTTGGGAACTCAAACAAAAGCGTTTGCCGAAGAGAGTCTTCGGGGTCCAGATCAAGCGACCATGGACCGTCATGCCCTAAAACACTTTCTATCTTCTGCCGCAATCCTGGAAGGATCTTTTTCTCGATCGCGGATCGCGCCGAAGACATAAGTTCTTCGATCCGCCTTTTATTCTCCTTGTTACTTTCCTCCAAAGACGGTTCGATATTCCGCTCATGTTCCAGATACGTTCTTTCGATAGCGATATCGATATCTTCCGAAAACCGCTGGATCGCGTTAAAACATTTTGAAAGCGACGTGCCTCCCTTAAAAGTGATATGCGTCCCGATCTCATCCAGTGAAAAAATCTGCTTCAGGGTCCAACAAACCCAAAAATCCTTCTCGACCAGCTCGGGCGACATATTCGAATGGGCCGCCGTCATTTCAATATAAGCGGCTTTCTCTGCGGACGGCAAAACGGCAAATCGATCCATGTCAGCTCACCATCTTTCTGAATAGCCGGCCGATCCACGCCGGAGCACACGCAATATCTTTTAGGAGCTGCTCTTTATCCTTCCGGCTCAAGCGCTTATTAAGTTTACGGATCGTCTCCGCGTCCACGTTTGCTTTCCCGAAATAACGCAATGCCTGGATCACCAATCCGCTCGTACGCCCCGCTGCCGCCACATTTTTCGGTGTGGTTTTTTTGAGGATGATCTCCTGCTTGCCAATCACCACTTTTCGAGAAGACCCATCCGTTAAAAAAATGATCTTGGCGGGGACCTGATCGGATAGCCCAAGAAGATTTGCCGCATACCCCCCCGAAGGCTGGAGCCTCAACTTCCCCTGCCCGGCAAGAGCTCGTCCGATCTGTTCGTAATTGGGTACAAGATCCCCTAGAACCGGATGTTTTTTGGGATAATCGTATAGACCTGGAGAAAGGCGACGGATAACCCCCGAAATTGCCAGACGCTCTAATGCTTTTCTCACAGCAAACTGGCTACCGACATCATAGAAACTACTTGGAGTGAAGACCCACCCCCTCTTGTTCCCATATAT
>JBAXGK010000422.1:0-1773 GCA_037139435.1 Candidatus Omnitrophota bacterium
CGATTGTGAGGGAAGAGATGTAAGTTCCCGCTTCTTCCACGGCAAGGCGCTTGGCCTTCTGCAGGGCAAAGGCCTCGACCTGCTCCTGGCTCTGATCCCGACCGACGACCTCCGCCACTTCCTTCTCGAAAACCTTGATCTCCGCAAAGGCGGGAGATACAAAAACAGATGCGCCTAAAATGAGTGCGCTGAGTAGCAGCCGAAACCTGTTCTTCTGAACCATGCGACCGGACCCCCCTGGAATATAATTTTGGGTAAATGCTAACGATTTAAGGAATCTTGCGGAAGACGATACAGAAGAATCGGGGGGAGATCAAGAGAAAAAACAAAGCCGTTTTCGTCACGGATGGGGATTTTCCGTATTCCCTTTAAAACCTGCAGGAAAGTGGAAAAATAAATCTGCCCCCATTTTCATTTTTAGCTGCTTGAAGTAAGACAACATCGCCACTTCTCACAACCAGTAAGCATTTCAAACTCAGTCTCTCCGTACTCAATGATTCGCTGAATGTTCTTACTATCAAGCACTTGATCTATAGAGTCTTCGAAGAGGCCGTCATCGGTTGTCGCAATCCCGCGTGTGCGAAGAAACAAGGAAACGAGTTTATCACTGACAGAAGAACGTGTATTAAGCATGGCGATTGGTATAGCCGCTTGGACGATACAGGGGTGGCCAATAGTTTTCAACACCGGTGCAACTTCCTGATCATTCGTGTGAGCCCGATATAATGCTTCGCCGCCCCAATAGGAAAGAAGTTTAAACACGCCATTTTTGTCTTTTAAAGACGAGCGTGAGAAAATGAAACAAAGTCTCCCAAGGCGTTTGCCGTATCTGTTATTTACGACGTTCTCCGAAAGAAGCCTCAATGCTACTTGCGGTGGCAGCGCTCCGATTTCCTGAAGCCGTCGGACTCTCCCATAGGCAAGCTCTTCTGATAAAGGCTTAAGGCCTTCCTTCTTCACGACTTCAATTTCCGATTCATGAAAGCGTGTGCAATGGAATCCAAGCAAAAAACAATCATTCAAGCATGAGTCTATCCGTTTCAATAAAAGGGCTCTCTCGCCGGAGTGGCGTACCTCCGGTGGATTGACACGCGCAAAAACGTCATTTTCACAGAGTTTATCGACCCGTCTCCTATCCTTCTCATGAGCTCTCAGCATAGTGAGGCTAACATTCAGATCATCAACAATTTCTTCAGGCCATGTCTCCTGTTGGTTTAAATCAATTGCCTTATCCATCATGCTGATTCCCTTGAGGTAACCGGCGTCAGCTTGAGACGGTCTATTCGGAGGCACCCCTCTTACCGAGTGTCCGGCTGGCCTGAGTAATTTATTCTCACTATCTGGCATTACGCACCGGAAGAGCCCGGGTGGGGTTGAAGGCGATAGACTGGTGCATCCAACTCCGTTCGCCATAGTAGAAATTGAAGTTGGCAGCCCAATTATCGTAACCGCGCGTTTCTGAAGCCCAAACCCAAGAAGAAGTCAGACGAATCAATTCTGTCAGATGCGCTTCCCACAAAAAGCCAATCCTATAAGTTTTAGCCTTATCATACAACCCCGCCAGCTCATCCTGTGTCGGCATCCGCCAGTCAGAATAACCGCCTCCCCGATAATTCGCGCAATAACTCTTGGCATTTGCCCAGTTGATATCACTTCCATTATCCTTCGCCGCCCACATCAGCCCAGTCCGCGTATCCAAGACAGTTCCGTTGTTATAGCCCGCCTTCCGGGAACTATTGTGTAACATGCTGATATAATTTACCACGTATTTTA
>JBAXGK010000423.1:0-1752 GCA_037139435.1 Candidatus Omnitrophota bacterium
CCCGACCCTCGGACAGGTGGAAGCCGTTCTGAGAAATCTTGAAGTATTGGAAGGTAATCGCAAGAGGATCGAAAACGCGGCCACCGGCGAGCAGGCGGCCGTCGAAGATATTTTAGATTATGCCGCGACGGGTGCAGGCAAAACAATTATTGGTATCGCGACGGCCTATGCCTGGGTGTCGGGACAAAAAGGCCGGAAGGTTTTTGTCGCAACGAATAGTGACGTGAATGCCATTGCCGGAGCTTCTGAAGCACAGGGCTCTTTTTCTCAGGTCGACGGGGAACCTTATGTTGCGGGCTATATGACAAGTGATGACAAAGGAAACAAATATGCCTGGATATGGGACGCGAAACTGGGGATGTTCGTGACCTTGACGGTCGATCCGAATGGCGCCGCGCACGCATGGCGCTTGTCCAAACAAGGGGAACAGGGGCCGCTCGTAGAAGTCTCTTCCGTTCATGCCGGGAAAATGGACGCGTCATATGAAGATCCGGTCGATTACCTCATGAAGAACGCTCACGTAGTTTTTTCTTCGAATAATGGTTTTCAGTTCTACTTTCAAAGTGAGGCCGGCCGACATTTTGCCCACGCAAAGGCCAATCGCGGAATGTTTGCAGGTGTTCTGGATGAAGTAGACCAGTATGTGGTGACGGATCCAAGCAAGGCGGTGATCTCCGGGGGCAAGATCGACCACGCGGCGGAATTTCTGAAAGCGGAAGGTTATGCGGCGGAATTAGCGGAAAAATTGCGAGCCAATCCCACCAAGCCGTCGGTGGAACTAAAAACTAACGATTATGAGATCGATGATCAGTACGCGAAAGTTAAATTGTTTCGCCGTGGTACGGATAGAGCTCAAGCTAAATACGATGAGCTTGTGAAGGCAGGGACTTTAGACTCCAGCATTGTTACCTTTGAGCGGTGGGTCGTGATGGTGCAGGCCGAGCTTGCCGCGCACGAATGTTTTATTAATAAGAAGGCTCCGAAAATGGGTGACGAATATACCGGAAGAAGGGCCTTCCATTACTATGTTACAGGCAAGGTGCACGGCGAAGACGATATTATCCCGTTCGATAGTGCCGAGCATGCCATGCCCGGAGTTCATTTGGGAGATCAGCAAAACGCTTTGCGTGCAAAAGAAGGACTTCCTCGTCTCGAAAGAACAAAAACAACGAGCCGGATGAGCATGCCTCAAATGATGGGGCTGCCATGTTTTGCCGGGAACGTTTTGATGACCGCGACGGGCAAAGAGGAACTGGTTACGAAGCTGGCCGCACGCGGCAGGAAACTGAATACGTTTGATGTCAACGGGCTTTTCCTTAACACTAAGGAGATCGCTCCGCCGAGTCTTTTCGATGGTACGGCTGATCAGTCGGACATTGAACGGAGGAATACAGGAATCGCGCAGAGAAACGCAAGCGTCGTCGCTAAAGTTTTGGCCGATCCCAAGGGTATGCACATTATTGACGCGGGAGCGCAGGACACGCCTGCTCTCAAGTCGCAGCTTGAAGCTGCGGCTAAAGCCAAGGGCGAGCAACTTGTCGTTGAGGTGTACCGCGATTCTGATGCTCCCGAGGTTCGCAAGGCTATGTTGGACCGCGCCGGGCTCCCTGGCCATGTTCTTTTGATTGATGCTACGTTGACCCGCGGTATCAATGTCGAGATTCTTGAAAAGATGATCGACGCGG
The DNA here is from genome assembly GCA_037139435.1 of Candidatus Omnitrophota bacterium. GTDB lineage: Bacteria > Omnitrophota > Omnitrophia > Omnitrophales > Aquincolibacteriaceae > Aquincolibacterium. The sequence goes on from JBAXGK010000423.1 coordinate 1,686, forward strand.
ATGCCGGTTTCACAAAAGGTCTGACATTGCATCTGACCCGCATTCATACGCTTAAGATCATTATGGA
>JBAXGK010000424.1:0-1749 GCA_037139435.1 Candidatus Omnitrophota bacterium
CGTATGGTCGTGCTCGATACCAGCAAGCCGATGGAATCGGTCAGCCAAAAGGTCCGGGAAAGGCTCGAACGTGTTTTTGGCCAATAACACCCAGAAATTAGCGGTTCGCATTCTCGAATCCCACATTCGCGAAGGTCGCGTCGCGTCTTCGTATATTTTTAGCGGATGCGGGGAGGAAGGGGAAATGGCCGAGATGGGCGGGGAACGGCACAGCGCCGACCTTAAAGAAGAATTCGCAGTGGCGTTTGCCTATGCGCTTGAAAGCCGTGATCCGAAGCTTTTTAACTTTAAAGACGACGTGCTTTTGAAGCGGATATGGAAGCATGGATATCCGGATGTTCGATTTCTAGGGGAAGACCTCACCGAACGATCGATCAAGATCGAAGCGGTTCGTGAAACGATCGCGTGGGCATCTATGAAACCCTTTGAAGGTTCGTGGAAGATCTGCATTGTGCTGAAAGCGGAACGGTTGCCGGAAGTGGCCGCGAACGCTTTTCTAAAAACCCTGGAAGAGCCGCCCAAGAATACGGTTTTTTGTCTCCTGGCGGAAAATAAGAACAACCTTTTGGAGACGATCCAGTCTCGTTCCTTCGAGATCCGTTTGATGCCGATGGCGTCAGGGCCTGTTCCGATGGGCGTCGGGTCGCTTGAGGCCTTGCCGGTTCGCGAAGTCTTTGAAACCTATCCGACGATGCCGCGCGATGAAGTGAAGCGGAAGCTGGACGGGCTGATGGTTACTTCACGGGAGAAGATTTATCAGCTGGTGTCGGGAGCGAACGCGGATCCTGCCAAGGTGAACCTTTGGCTCGAGGCTATGGACCTTCTTTATGATTCCAAATCGGCGCTCGATATGAACGTGAATCAGAAACTGATGGCGACGCGCCTTGCCATGAGACTCGCGCGTCTTTTTCCATCTCAAAAGGTTGTGAGCTTATGACGAAATCTTTTTACATTACGTCGCCCATTTATTACGTGAACGCCAAGCCGCATATCGGACACGCCTACACCAATATCCTTTGCGACACCCTCGCGCGTTATCACCGGATGCTGGGGGAGAGCGTCTGTTTCTTGACCGGGACTGACGAGCACGGGATCAAGGTGCAGAAGGCCGCGCTGGAACAGGGAAAGGATCCGAAGGCCTATGTCGATGAGATCGTGCCGCAGTTCAAGGAGCTGTGGAAGGTTCTCGATATCCGCTATGACGCTTTTATCCGGACGACTGATGAGCAGCACAAAAAGATCGTGCAAAAGATCCTGGAGGGGTTGGAGGATCAGGGGGATATTTATAAGGCAGGTTATCATGGATGGTACTGTACTCCCTGCGAATCGTTCTGGACCGAGCTGCAGCTGAAGGAAGGTAAGTGCCCCGACTGCAATCGAGGTGTAGACCGTCTCGAAGAAGAGAATTATTTTTTCAAGCTCTCTAAGTATCAGTCGTGGCTCATGGATTACATTCAAAAGCATCCGGATTTTATCCGTCCGGAACTTCGAAAAAATGAGATCCTGGGGTTCCTGCGTGAGCCGCTCGAGGACCTTTGCATCACGAGGCCGAAGACGCGCCTTACGTGGGGGATCGATTATCCTCGTTCCAAAGATCATGTGATCTATGTCTGGTTTGATGCGCTTGTGAACTATGTCAGCGCCGCGGCGTACAAGCTTGATGACAAGAAATTTAGCTCGCTCTGGCCGGCCGATGTGCAGCTATTAGGCAAGGACATTCTTCGGCAGCACGCCGCCTATTGGCCCATC
>JBAXGK010000425.1:0-1749 GCA_037139435.1 Candidatus Omnitrophota bacterium
TATGAGCCAACAAATGAACGGATTATTACCCCTGTAAGCAGAAGTTGGAGTGGAGGTGGCTTTGTGTTGTTCGAATGGGATACCTATTTTGCTTGCTATATGCTTTCACTGGACAATAAAGAACTTGCCTATGCCAATTTGATTGCTATAACAAAAGAGATTACACCCAGTGGTTTTGTTCCGAATTTCACCAGCGATAAAACTAAAAGTGTGGATCGTTCTCAACCACCCGTCGGATCGATGGTCTTAAAAGAAGTGTATAAACATCATAAAGACAAGTGGATACTTAATATGTTATTTGATGATTTCCTGACTTGGAATCGATGGTGGCCTAAAAACCGCGATTATGATGGTTATCTTTGTTGGGGAAGCGATCCTATTCCTCTGGGACCTAAAGCATCAAATCTTGATAAAAGAGCAACCGGCAAAATGTTGGGTGCAAAGTTTGAATCAGGACTGGACGATTCGCCGATGTACGACAAAATTCCATTTGACTCCATAAGGCACATGATGAAACTGGCCGATGTTGGTCTTATGAGTATGTATATTATGGATTGTAATTCTTTGGCAGAAATTGCCAGAATACTGAATAAGCCGGTCATCGAAAAGGAATTATTGGAAAGGGGAAAAAAATACGGCGATAAACTTGAGACATTGTGGGATGAAAAGGAGGGAATCTACCTGAATAAAAACCTCGAAACGGGTGAATTGGATCACCATAAATCGCCTACACTATTTTACCCGTTACTGGCAAAAGTACCTGACCAAAAAAAGGCAGAGCGGATGATGAATGAACATTTTTTTAATCCGGATGAGTTCTGGGGAGAGTGGATCATGCCCTCGGCTGCGCGGAATGATCCCGCCTATTCCAATACCTATTGGAGAGGAAGGGTGTGGGGTCCTTTAAATTTTCTGGTTTATCTCGGGATGAGAAACTATGATCTGGCAAAAGCCCGTAATGACATGACCCTGAAATCGAACAAGTTGCTCTTAAAAATGTGGCAGGAAAAAAGGCTCGTCCACGAAAATTATAACCCCTTTACCGGGGAAGGAACCAGTGATGATTTCTACCATTGGGGTGCCTTACTGGGATTCATGAAGTTTATTGAAAACGGGACTGTCAAGGGACCTGAAAAACCCCTATGATATCTGCTTTTTTGTTTCAATTGAAATTGATTTCTCCAAATAAATTAAAAAATGCAGAAACAGAATTAAAAATTAGGATAGTTGGAGATCCGGTTCTTCGCAAGAAGGCAAAAAAGGTTTCCCGTGTGACCGCGCGCCACCGTGATATCCTTAGTAAAATGTCGCGGCTGATGTACGAAGCGTCTGGCGTGGGCCTTGCGGCGCCTCAGGTAGGCATTGACGAGCAGATGATCGTGGTTGATATCGGCCATGGATTGTATAAACTTATTAATCCTCGCATTATTAAAAAAGAAGGCCGCCAGGCTATATCCGAAGGTTGTTTGTCAGTGCCTGGTGTTTGCGTAAAAGTCAAACGCGCAAAGAAAATAATGCTGCAGGCGTTTGATGAGGATGGCAAGATCGTTGTTTTTGACGCGCAGGATCTTTTGGCATGCGTATGCCAGCACGAGATCGACCATCTTTCGGGAAAACTTATAATCGATTATGCGCCCCTTTGGAAGCGCTTGGCTTTGAAGAGGAGACTTAAAAAACATTTGTGATTGCTTCGCCACTTCGTGGCTCGCAATGACGAGCTATTGTGGCTCGCAATGACGAGCTATTGTG
>JBAXGK010000426.1:0-1738 GCA_037139435.1 Candidatus Omnitrophota bacterium
GGTTCATAGACTACATTCATGTGCATTGTTCAGGCCGCTGTCCATGGCAAAAATACGTTTCTTTTCGTTGTTCACCTGCTTAAAGATGCTGCGGCAGCCGCCAAGGGAATATTTTCAAGGGTAACATCCGGCAAACGTCCTTGCCCCAAAACCGCAGTAGCATCCAGTATTTCTATTCCCACAAGCTTTTCACCAGGTCCGATGTTCAGAGCGATTTCCTCATTCAGTCTTACAGTGCGGCATTCGTGTTTGCCTTCGATCAGTCTGATATAAAGGGCATCGACTTCCGGATCATAACTTATTTTCATCTTGGATGCCTGCCCCTTGTCATGAAAATGTCCTGATGATGTCCGGTAAAAAAGATCCGTCCGGACGACATATTGCCCAACGACCTAATTACACTATTCAATCATTGGTCTTGACCAAACCGGTTCTCGGCTGAAAATGTCCGGATTATGTCCGGATTCATTCCTTCCAGTTCCTCGCTGTTCGCTCGTAGTGCGCGGCCCGTCCTTTTCCAACCAGATTGAGGAGGTCGGCGGCTTCCAGTTCCTTTAAGTCGCGCCGAGCCTGACGGTCGCCGACATCACCGGCAAAACGCTTCAAATAATCGCTCAGGGTGATGGCGTTGCCAGGGTTGAGTTCGGTGAGAAGCCGGTTCTGCCGTTTGTTCAGATTCAATTCCGGCGCTTCAATCGACGCCCGGCTGTGAAGGGTGAGTGTAATCCCGTCCTCGTCCACGGCCCAGGTAGGCGCCGGAAGTCCCATTTCCCGACACGTTTCGATCATCTTGTTCGTACCCCGCCCGATCCGTTCCATGTAGTTCCGGATATAGAGGAAATGGGCGATGTCCGGATTCGCGGGTATTGATGCATGGGGCGTCCGCAATTTGTCTGCTCTCCATCCCATGGGCAACCGTCCTGAGTTCCAAATTTCCACGCGGGCAGGATAGACCAGAACCGTCGCGCCGCTGGAAAATGAGGCATAATCACGATGGGCAAGGGCGTTCACCAACCCTTCCCTGACGACATAATCCGGATATGCTTCCAGATTCTGGCGTAGCAGTGAATCAGGGAGAAACTGAGCCGTGAGCGGCGAGTTGCGATGAATGAACGCCCGTGCCTGCTCGATGACCTGCGTCACCGGCCCGTTCAGATCCGCCTGATCGAGATAATCTCCACCCTTGTCGGTCTGGAGCGCAAATGCCCTGACGCGGATCTGGGGGTTCCTTACGGCCGGATGTTTACCGAAACAGACGTCGGCGGCGTTTGTCAGCATACCGCGATTCCACATGCCAAGGTCTGAAAAAACCGCCTCCGGGTCTTCCGGGCGCCGGAACTCAAAACGATTTCCCGCCAACGCGTCCTGGACGGTTCTCTGTATCTCCGATTTATCCAGATCTTCCATCGTTAATACAGGCGCGCCTCTCCGCTCCCATCGTTCAACCTCGGCGGACCGCCTCTGAAGCAGCATCTGCAGGTCATCACCCGAAGCCGTCAAAGTGCGGGAGCCATTGCGAAGGTAAACACGCTCGTTTGCCACGAAAGGGGTGTCCTTCCCACCCGGAACGTCAATCACGATAATCTGATTTTCACCCTGAACCCGCTCTATTTCCACAGAAAAAAGCGCCTTCGGCGAAATGGCCTTCATCAGGAATGAATGAAGCTCCCCGGCTGCCTTTTTGGTATCCGGAATCCCCTCTACGCGCTTATTATCATCAACCCCGATCAAGAGCCTT
>JBAXGK010000427.1:0-1722 GCA_037139435.1 Candidatus Omnitrophota bacterium
GCTCGGTCTTTCCGACACCGGTCGGCCCGAGGAAAACGAAAGAACCTATGGGCCTCTTGGGATCAGAAATCCCCGCCCTGGATCTTTGGATGGCTTTGGTGATTGCCTTGATCGCCTCTTCCTGCCCGATGACACGCTTGTGAAGGGACTCTCCCATCTTCAGAAGTTTTGCGGATTCTTTCTCTTCGAGTTTAAAAACAGGTATTCCCGTCCACTGGGAAACGACCTTGGCGACATCTTCCGCGGAAATAATCTTTTCGTTCGCACCCCGGCTTTTTTCCCAGCCCGCTTTCGTCTCGGCCAGTTTTAATTTGAGTTCATTTAATTTGTCCCTTAAACCGGCAGCTTTCTCGAATTCCTGGCCTTTGACCGCGGCTTCCTTTTCCTTGATAACCGCTTCCAATTCTTTCTCGGCGCTTATCACTTCCTGCGGCCGCACAGAGGTCGCGAGCCTGGCCCTGGCGCCGGCTTCGTCAATAATGTCTATCGCTTTATCGGGAAGGAACCTTCCCGTGATATATCTGTCGGAGAGTTCCGCCGCTTCCCTGAGAGCTTCATCCGAGATCTTTACTTTGTGATGAGCCTCGTACCTGTCCCTTAGACCTTTGAGGATCTGCACGGTCTCTTCCACGGACGGCGGGTTTACGATAATGGTCTGGAACCTTCTCTCGAGCGCCCCGTCTTTTTCAATGTGTTTTCTGTATTCATTCAGCGTTGAAGCGCCAATGCACTGCACCTCTCCCCTGGAAAGAGCGGGTTTTAACATATTTGAAGCGTCAATCGCGCCTTCGGCCGCGCCCGCCCCGACAAGCGTGTAGAGCTAGTCAATGAAAATTATGGTATTCCCGTTGTTCCGAAGTTCGTTCATTACGGCTTTAAGTCTTTCTTCAAATTCCCCGCGGTACTTTGTCCCCGCAACCATGGCCGCAAGGTCAAGCGTTAGAACCCGTTTATTGGCAAGCAGTTCCGGCACATTTCCGGAAACTATCCTTTGCGCGAGCCCTTCAACTATCGCAGTTTTTCCCACGCCGGCTTCCCCGAGAAGAACGGGATTGTTTTTGGTCCGTCTGGAAAGTATCTGGGTAACGCGCTCTATTTCGTTTTCTCTGCCAATGACCGGATCAAGCTTTCCTTCTTTTGCAAAGGCCGTAAGGTCGCGCTAAAAAGTGTCAAGCGCGGAGGTCTTTGATTTTGCACCCAGAGGCTGCTGGGGGGCGCTCTGGCTTCCCGCAGAAAAAGGAGAGGCTTTCTGGGTGGTCGGCCCGCCGAGAAGTTCAACGGTTATTTCCCTGGCTCTCTCAAGCGAAACCCCGGATCTTTCCAGTATTTTTGCCGCGAGACTCTCCCCTTCTTTTATAACCCCAAGCAAAAGGTGCTCCGTACCCACATAATTGTGACCGAGGACAGAAGCTTCTTCCATCGCCAGTTCCAGCGCTTTTTTCGCTTTGGGATTGAAAGGCAGGTCCACAAGAAGGATTACGCCGGACCCGGTCGTAAGGCTGTTTTCAATCTCGTTTTTTATTTTCACCATGCTCAGCCCAAAAGCCTTGAGGACGGCCACCGCAACACCGGTTCCTTCCTTTATAAGCCCGAGAAGAATGTGCTCCGGCCCCAGGTAATCGTGCTTAAGCCTCGTCGCTTCTTCCCTGGAGTGCATTAGCACTTTATGTGATCTTTCAGTGAATTTATGAAACATATGCTCGCTCCTATGCTCGCTGATTA
>JBAXGK010000428.1:0-1688 GCA_037139435.1 Candidatus Omnitrophota bacterium
ATCCCGATTTCTTCGGCACCGTCTTTAGTCGGGACCAAGTAGCTGTTTCCAATTAGCAATCTATGAGAGCAGGCCGCCTCGTTAAAAGCGAACAGTGGGATTTCACCATCAAAAGTTGAAGGAATGGTCGCGTGCTTTTTCATAGATGTAGCGACTCTGTCTATTTCCTTATGTTTCTCGCGCATATCAACCGCTTCGCGTATGGTTGTATGCATAGTCCTTATTTTGAAATCTGCAATCTTGAAGCCGTGGGCAAATCCTGCTCGCTCATAGGAAGTACCAGATAAGTCATAGGCGAATGAATGGTTCGTCACGAATACATACGCGGCCGGGGCCGGGACACCATCGATTGTCATAGAACCCTCAGCCGCGTCCATCTCTTTTATGACGTCTTCTATGTTGTCCATTGTAAACTTTGGAATGTTTAAATCGATAAAAACAACACGTTCATAGCGGAGCTTTTTCTTGAGAGCGGCATACAATTGATTTCGGATGAAGGTGTGGTCTTTACCGCTCTTCCGGTGCTTTGCTTCGACAGAGAATTTTTTATCGGAGGTAGGATCAGTCGCAACAAATTCTTCGTGATGGCCTGCGGGATCGTCCTCGTTCTCAAGTTCGATCTTATAGCCAGCGTTTATGAAAATCGCCGCTACAAATGTTTCGTAGAGAGCTGCTTCAAAACCATCATTTTTTCTAAGTCGCTCAATAAGCCTATCGCGTAATTCTGCGTTGTGGCCAAGAAGATAGAGGTTGTATGATAAGCTGATCAATGCAAACGCGGCGCCATTCATCGGAGCCGACTTGATTTCCTTGTCGGCAACTTCATATGCCATCATGTGCTCGTGCGCTAACCTCATCCATTTTATGATGGGATGCCTGTCCGATTCAGGCTTGGCAAGTTCGATTTCGCCCCATTTCTGTCCAAAAACTTTTTTAATGTAGTAGAAAAGAAAGTCGTGGAAAGTAAGCCAAGATTTTGAATAGTGGAGTTCCGAGCCAATGCTAATAAACCGATAACCGTTGTGAAGGGTAGATATTATAGGGCGACCAAGACCTTGCTGTTTTTCCAGCTGAAGCCTCTTGGCCTCCATTCTTTCAAGGGCTATTTTAAGATCAGAGTTTTCCATGTGGTTATCGATGCAACACTTTTTGTACTTTTTTCCGCTACCGCATGGGCATTTATCGTTTCTTCCGATCTTCGCCATTCACTACTCGTCTTTGTTCATATATCGCACATACTTAAATTACTTACAGCTGAGGGAGGGGGAGGAATTGAACCTCCCCTGTGCGGGTTTCTCTTCGAACGGAACATTGCCATTAGTGATACGCGCTCTCCTCGTTGGAGGACTCGCCAAGCTCCCAGAATCCCCGCCCCTCCGACAAGGCACGTTGCTAAAAGACTCATAGCAATGTCAGCACTCATATAAACCTCCATTTTGATTTGAACCATCATGGAAGCGATGAGTTCCAACGAGGCTGCCATCACTAAAAATGCTTTGCCCCTTAGTCCGAAGATCGCTTTAACCTATTTCTGTGAAAACACTTTAAATTTTCTTTGAAACCAACTTGATTTTTTCCAAATGCTGTTGCATTTCATCCGCGATCGCAGCGCGCTGATCTTTCGGTAATGTCTTCGCTCGACGAATATAATTCATCACTTCTTCATAAGCCTCATCGCTCACCGACGC
>JBAXGK010000429.1:0-1684 GCA_037139435.1 Candidatus Omnitrophota bacterium
CCAACACTGCGGCCTCTTAAACCCAAGATTCAACACTTAATACGAAAGAACCCAATAATGAATAAATAGTACTATGGCGAATGACAAATAAAATATTGACGTATGTTCATATTTATGTTACCCTTCATTTATCGTTAACAAAAGGAGGTATCAAAATGATGTATCGAGCAGAAGTAAAACGGGCTTTGGGTGTAATGGTGATCGCGGCGTTCTTCTTCGGGGGTCTTTCTATGATCGCCTCAGAAAAGGTGCTGGCCGGTCAGCCTAAGGCAACTTTGCAGCTGCAAGGTCAGACGCAGCCTGCGGTGATGGTGAATGTCAACAAAGCCACTACGGAGGAGTTGATCAAAGTCCGGGGGATCGGACCGGTCATGGCTAAGCGGATCATCGAGCATCGCGATAAGAACGGCGTGTTCAAGTCGATCGATGATCTCGCTCAGGTCCAGGGGATCGGCGGCAATAAGCTGAAGCGCATCCAAGATCAAGTCACGGTATAAACAGCTGCAGGCCCCGTAGCAATCGTCAAACTCGGTGCTCTAGGTCGGTTGATCTGAAGCGTATGGATCAGAAATTTAGCGTACAGTGGGGCGGGTTAACGATGCTACGGGGCAGGTGAGAAAAAGCTCCCTTGTTCCTGCCTCGCCGGCAGGCGGGCGACTGAGTTGCCGCGAAGCGGGCAAGGGAGTTATTTTCGAACGTTTTTGGGGAGGGCGGATATGGAATTCTTGGGACAAGAAGAAAAAGATAAGGAGAACGGTTATCGGAGATGTCTCGCGAAGGCGATGGACAGAGCTCATCAACTATTGCGCGAGGATGACGCGGCACCCGATTATGGAAAAATCCATTCTGTGAAGTCCGTTCTTTATGCTGCTATCGAGCAGGCAGGGATGGAAACGGACCGGCTGATCTCAGCTCAGGAATTGCTCCGCGAGCTTTTGACCCTTGTCGCTTTGCGGGCCGATCCCGTTCGCCATGAGCGGCAAGAAGCTCTTACGATACTCGACGAGCTCAGGATCCGTCATCGGCTTGGAGGATAAGCGAAGAGGCGCCTTTTGACGAAGTGTACGCTATGGTGTATACTTCTTGCGGAGGTGTCTCATGACTCAAACAATTACTTTGAAGGAGCTACGCCCTGCGTTGCCTAAGGTTGTGGACGCGGTTGACTCGAAAATGGACCGTTATGTGGTGACCCGTCGAGGGAAGCCCGTGATCGTGATGTTGAACATCGAGGACTACGAGGCCCTGATGGAGACTCTGGATATTCTTGCAGATCCCGAAGCGAAGAAAGGTGTCGGTCGAGGGGTGAAGGATGCCAACCAGGGCCGGACCCGCTCTTGGCAGGAGATTAAACGTTCCCTTGAAAAAATATAAATTAGAGCTGACCCGTCAGGCAGAATCTGTATTGAGGCAGATAGCGGACCGGGAGAGGGGTCTCTACCAACGCATCGCCAATGTTCTCGATTCGTTGGAAACAGATCCGTTTCAGGGAAAGGCGCTCAAGGGAACACTTAAAGGGTTTCATTCCTACCGCGTTGGAAGCTATCGTGTTATTTACCGCATCTTTCAATCCAGGCTTCTTGTGATGGTCATTGATGTTGGGCACCGTCGCGATATTTACCGCTGATCCCGTGGTAGCGTCAAATAAATTGTGTAAATTGCTTTAAGGGTTTTACCTTCCAGACAT
>JBAXGK010000430.1:0-1680 GCA_037139435.1 Candidatus Omnitrophota bacterium
CGATCCTCCGGATTGTCCGGCATCCTCATAAACTTTGAAGACCTTCCATCCTAAAGATTTTTGGCTCTCGATGTAAGCGATACAGCTATCGCGCTGGTTATCGAGCGTGGAATACGTTTGCGTTTCCGCCCGCTCGTCCACCGAGACCCGTGTATAAACCGCGCAATTAATGGCATTATCTTTCGTGGTTGGGTGCATAACTCAATTATAGCTAATAAGGCCTCGAAAGGAAGCTCTTTGTTTCGCACCAGTCATCTGTGCACATTCAACCCCAACCTAGTTAAATCGCACTAAATGGCACTTTCGTTGCTTTGAGCGGTAAGCGAAGGTATAATCCCGTTCGATGAACGAACAACAACTCATTCAGGGATGCGTCAATCAGGACAAGAAGAGTTGGGATCAGTTTGTGGAACGTTATAACAAGCTGATTTATTCGACACTTCATGGCGTTTTCCGAGAAAAAGCTATCATCCCCGAACAGGATGCTGTCGAGGAGTTATTCAATGAAACATTTGTTGTTTTGTTGAAAGATGACGCAAAGAAGCTCCGGCAATTCCAAGGCAAGTGCAGCTTTGCAAGCTGGATTCGATTAATCACCACCAATGTTGCCATTGACTACCTTCGCAAACTAAAACCCACCGTATCCCTTGATGAAAAACCCGAAGAAGGACCTTCGCTAATAGAATTGCTTACCGTTGATGAAAATATAAAGGCAAATCTTTCTCAGGAAGATGAGAAGATAATATTTTCTCGTATTTTGGAGAAATTAGACTCAAAAGATCAACTGCTCCTTCGCTTGTTATTCATCGATGAGATGTCCCCCGAAGAAGCGGGTCGGATTATGGGGTTTTCGAAGGATGCTATTTATATGCGTAAAAGCCGCTTAATCAATCAACTCAAACAACTAATTTCCGAAGAAATTGCTGTTAGAAAAAAGGGCGACGTCCGTCTATTATGACGGAAAGGACCATTACATGGACATGAACCCAGATGTTTTCAAAAAAGCACTTCAAAAAAATTACGCCAAAAATGACCTTGGCAGAAAAGGCACCGCTTGTCCGTCTGAGGAAACTTTGGGAGGCTATCTTGAGCATGGCTTACCAGCAGATATTCAGACGTTGGTGGAGAGCCACCTTGCTCAATGCTCCTCTTGCGCCGAACAGATTATTTTGATTAAACGTGTGGAAGAAGGCAAGAAAATGATCCAAACGCCTAGGCATTTGATTAACCGGGCCAAGAATCTAGTCGAGGGCGAGCCGTCTTTCAACCCTTTGGAGATCATCCTCCGTTTTAAAGAAGAATTATGCGAAATTATCAGGACCACAGGGGATATTCTGCAAACGGCAGGGCTTACGCCAATCCCAGCCGCCGTGCGGGGTGCGGTCGGTGACGAGCGCGTTAGCATCACCAAGATATCAAAAGTTTTTGATGTCGCCTCTATCGAGGTGAACATTGAAAAAATAAATGTCTCGTCCTTTCTTATAAAAGTAGTCGCCTCTGACGTTACCTCTAAAAAGCCCCTGAACGATCTTCGGGTATCGCTTTTTAAGGAAAAGCGTGAACTTGAATCGCTTCTGACTCAAAAGGGAATCGTTTCATTTAAAGATCTAACCTTCAATCGTTATGCGATCAAGATATTCAAGACCCAGGCTGTTGTTGGTGAGATTCTAATCGATCTTC
>JBAXGK010000431.1:0-1677 GCA_037139435.1 Candidatus Omnitrophota bacterium
GTCAGAGGTGTTGATTTTGAGTGGGTCGAGCATCTGTTCGATGTGCGAAGACCGCTGGATATTGAGAAGCAAATGGATAAATGCATCAATATCGCTCACGGTGTAAAAGGGGACGACACGTTAAGAAAGTTTGTGAGAGCAACTGGAGAGAGCCCATGCGATCACCGCGAGAGCGGTGTAAGCCGCAGTGCAAGGCGTAAAGCTGAAAGCTGTGGTGAAGTTTCATGGGAAGTCGGAGATGCCCGTAGTAGTGAGGATTATTGGAGAAAATCCAATATAGCGAAGGGGCATCAGCCTGTAGGAAAGTTTCTGAAGTAAAGAGGTAGGCAGCGATGAATGCCCAAAAGGCTCAAGAACATCCAATGAGTTGGCTTAGGACTTTACAACGGGAACTATACCGTGTAGCCAAGCGGAGTTTTGGCAGGAGGTTCGGGATAATACATAGTCAAGTATGTAATCCCCAGACAATGAAAGAAGCGTGGAAAAGGGTAAGTGCAAAAGGAGGAGCGGCCGGAGTTGACAGGCAGACGATTGCCGGGATCAAGGAATATGGCGTTGAAAAGTTTCTAGCCGAGTTGCGAAACGAACTGGAAAATGATCAGTATTTAGCCAATGTCATAAGACGAGTGTATATACCGAAAGGTACGAACGGAAAACGACCACTCGGAATACCGACAGTGAAGGATCGAGTTGTACAAATGGCGGTGAAAATGATAATAGAACCATTATTTGAGGCTGACTTTCTAGGCTGTTCATTAGGGTTCAGGCCCAAGAGGAACAACAAGGAAGCGGCAGAACTCGTGCATAAATACAGCAACACGCATAGGTGGGTGGTGGACATAGATCTAAAGAATTATTTTGATACTATAGACCACGGCAAGCTTATGGAATTGGTCAGACAGCGAGTTGGCGACAAAAGAATACTATGGCTGATAAAGCAATGGTTGGAGGCTGGAATACTGGAAGACGGCATAGTCACAACGCCGGAGCGTGGGACTCCGCAGGGCGGAGTATTGAGTCCGTTGCTTAGCAACATCTATCTTCATGAGATAGACAAGTTGTGGCATGGAAATGCGAGCGTGAAACTGGTGAGGTTCGCCGATGACATGGTACTGCTATGCAAAAGCGAAGCACAGGCACGTTGGGTACTCGAAACCCTGAGAGGACAACTTGAAGCGCTTAATCTGACGTTGAACGAAGAGAAGACGAAGATTCGCCACGTGCGTGAAACATTTGATTTTGTGGGTTTCACCTATCGGGAAACGCGTTCCGGAAAACTAGGCCGGTTGGTCAGAATCAAGTATCCGAGAGCAAAGAGCATGCAGAAGATACGGGACAAGATCAAATCGGCAGTGAAGGAAATACCGACGGGGAAAGATTTATCCGAAGTAATATCCGTAGTGAACCGCAAATTGCGGGGATGGGCGGAATACTTCAAGATTGGAAACAGTTACAAAGCTGCGTTAGAAATAACGAAATTTGCCTGTGAGCAATTAAGGATATTCTGGAGAAGACACAAGAATCATAAGAATACGCAATGCAGCCGAATATGGCAGAACAGATTCTTTTATGAAAGGGGACTTCTTTATGTACCGTGCCTACTCAAAAACTAAGCGAATGCGATACGAAGAAGAACAGGGGGAAAGCTGTGTGAGGGAAATCCGCATGCACAGTTTG
>JBAXGK010000432.1:0-1677 GCA_037139435.1 Candidatus Omnitrophota bacterium
CCGGCGGGATGCATCAAGAAAGCATCAAGCTGATCCGGATGCGCCTTGGTCTCCTGAACCCCCAAGATATCCGGCTTTTCCCTCTCGAGCCACTCCAAGAAACCTTTTTTCTGAATAGCGCGAATTCCGTTAACGTTCCAAGATAATATTTTCATTTCCTTAATTCAAAATTTCCCTTTTGACCAAGTGTTCGAATCCGAAAAAACCGGATTTTGTGGTAAGTCCCAAAACTGTTTTGCCCGGAATAAGGCGGTCGCTTGGTCCCCAACATGTCGTTTCGATGCGCTCTCTTCCAAAAAAAGAACCTCTCCAACTTTTTAAATAACAAAACGTATGACAGCCTCCTTCGGGAATACAACTTTCTTTTTTTTCTACAATAAGGGCTTTGTGAAATTTGCTTGGACCATAATCTAATTTTGTATTAAGAAATCGAACGGAGCCGAACGCTATTACCCCAAACCCAAGCAAGAGACAAAGCGAAATGGGTATAAGTTTTCTAGAAAATAGCGCCGTTTTAAAATAAGAGATCGGACTTAGAGTGAAAAGAAATGCAGGTAAGCTGAAACACAATGAAAAGAAAAAAAGCCCTGTTAAGTTGAATGTTTCTAAGATGGTTTTTGGCAAAACCTCCATTGTTAACAGCATCCCCGCGCCAACAGAAAGGATCCCGAAGCATACGTAGTGAAGCTCAACTCCTTGAGGCATGCCCTTTAATGGTTCGAACGCATCCTTATCACTTAACTCACATTCTTTTTTGATTTGAGCAAGCTCTGCTAAAAAATCAGGGGGAAGCAAAGATCGTAATCTGACAAAAAATCGGGCTGGGCTATATATGAAGAACAAGATAAAAATAAAACTGGCAGTAGTTGCAACTCCCAATAATGATAAAATGAATTCCATAATTAAAAGTTTGTGTTTTTATTATTTGCTGAGGATTTCTTGAGCGCGTTCGGGCTGGTCGGTGCGGATCACAAGGCAGCCGCACTCCTGGTTGGGCGTCGCGGTGCAATAGGCGTAGGCAATATTGATATCCGCTTCGGCTAAGCTTTGACAGATGCGCGCGAGGGTTCCTGCCTTATTGTCGATCTCGACCACCACAACATCCTGCTCCATGACATAAAGCTCTTCTTGTTCAAGGAGAAGCGTCGCCTTGGTGGGGTGATCCACAATGAAGCGTACGACGGCATTGTCCACGGTGTCGTGAACCGCCATCGCAAGGATATTGACCCCCGCCTCGGAAAGAATCGAGCAGGTCCGAGCCATGATGCCGGGACGATTCGGAAGGAATACAGAGAGTTGTTTTTGTACGGCCATAAGTTTTCCCCTGTGACTCAAGGAAAATACTAACACGCTTCGTCCTGCCTGACAAATCCTTTGCCGAAACAAAAAAGCCCGTATCTGTTCATTCAGGTACGGGCATTTAATAATAAATCCCGGTGGTCCCAATTCCTTTCAATCGAAACGCAGTGGAGATTGGGGCAGTCCTCGTCGACCAGTTAAGAAGTGAATATATGCGAGAGCAGTTTGCCCTAGCCTTTATTGACTTTACGGGAAGCTAGGACTATCTGCCTTGAAGCTATAAATACAAAACCCGAGCTGGTTTGACCCAACTCGGGTTTTTAAAAATAAATCCCGGCAGTTTGCTACTCTCCCAACGAATTGCTCCGTTAGTACCAT
>JBAXGK010000433.1:0-1673 GCA_037139435.1 Candidatus Omnitrophota bacterium
ATTACCATGAGCTGCCTTAGTCCCAATTCCTATCAGTTTCAAAAAGTTGAAATTGGGGCAATCCATGTCAACCGTCTTAAAAAATTAAATCAAAATCAAGGATGGCTCAAGAATGGCAAAACCAATTCCCGAGGAATACCGATGTCCACCACTTCGATCTCTCCGGCATACTGCCGCCCGTCTCCTTCGAAAAGTCCGCGCTTGGGTAAGGTCAACGTCACAGTCTTTGTCGCCTTGACTGCAACCCCGTGAACTTCGCCGGTATCCGTATCCAGCCCGGAAGGAATATCAATGCTCACCACCGGTTTTTGGCATCCATTGATCGCACGAATAACCTTTTCAAAAATCCCACGCACGGGATTATGGATTCCGACTCCAAAGATCGCATCCACCACCAGTTCCGAATCCTGGAACAAGCCGGAAAGATTTTCTTCGGGAATGGCGCCCGTCACGCTCCAGGGAATATTCATTTTCCTTAGAATCGAAAAATTTAGAAGTGGCTCGGGTTTGAATTGGTCGGGATCCTCAAGAAGAAGCACTTGCGCTAAATAGCCCTGATTCGCAAGATGCCTTGCGGCCACCAGCCCATCTCCTCCGTTATTCCCTTTCCCTGCAACAATCAACACTTTACAGGCCTTATATTCTCGGACAATAACGTCACAGACACTTCTGCCTGCATTTTCCATTAGGAGAAGACTGGGGATGGAATAATCCCGGATCGCTGACTCGTCCATGCTGCGGATTTCTTCGGCGCTGATTCTCATAATTTTGAGACCTAATCAAAACATTTCGATAGCTTCCGAAAGAATCGGACCCGCCGCGCCCCATAGAGGCTAAGAGAATTAATTTTTCTCTATATTCGGGGCATCCGGTCCACGAGTCAAAGGAGACCGCAGATTAGATTTTCTTTCGCTGTCGAGAACCGCAGAATCACTGCCAAGAAAAAGGATCAATTTCTGAAGCCCTTGGCGGATGGTGTCAACGCCACGGATCCACTCCCCAAGCTCCCGAGTTGCTGCGGCACTCTTGCGGTCCATGCGACTTCTGTAGCGTCGATGTTCTTCCTCGACTTTCGCCATGCGCACTTCCTGCTCGACAAGTTTCGTATCGTACTCTTGGCGAATCGTAGCGCGCTCGTGAGAAAGCTGCGCGTGCTCCTGACGCATGGATTCATACCCCTGGGCTTTTTCGGCAAGTTCCAAAATCTGCTTCTCAAATTGCGCGAGCGCGCCGTCCCGGGCACGCAGAGATTCCGCCATATACTGAACATTCCGTTCCAATTCCTCGATCTTCCGGAAGAATTCCTGTTCACGGACTCGAAGAGTCGAAAGCTCCTGTTGGGTCTCAGCCACGGCTTTTTCCGATTGACGGATAAGATCTTCTTTCTGCTGGACCAAATGATCGATCGATGAGGACTTTTGCATCAGATTCGTTTCGAGCTCGCGAACCTTCTCCCCTAAGGCAACGGCCCTGACGCGCCACTCTTCCCCTTCGCGGGTCAACGCCTCATGTTTCTGGGCCTGCGTCCGCAGGTCTTCATACGCCTTCGACATCTCCTCGCTTTTCTTCTTTTCCGCCTCAAGCTGCTGTTGGAACTCGCTTTTTACTTTCTCTGTCACTTCCGTGTGCTGCGCATACAGTTCTTGCTTTACCTTCTCAGTCGCTTCCGTGTG
>JBAXGK010000434.1:0-1670 GCA_037139435.1 Candidatus Omnitrophota bacterium
CCCACGGACTTACCCCCGATGAACCCGGTTCCGATCATCCTTGACTTGATATTCAAGAGATCCTCAAGCTCAAGGTTCTCCTTGGCCAGGTCCAGCATTTTTTCATCGCGCGCCAGAACGATGCGGCAAAGTTGATCCATCATTTGCTTTTTGACTTCGCGCGAACCGCCCTTGGAACCCGCAAGGTCTTCCGCCTTCAGGAAAAGCTGATCCCAATAATCCAGATTTCGCTTGGCGCTCTTGGCCCCTTTTTTGAAGATCTCGGAAAAAACCTTCGCGGTGTCGGCACTATTGGCGATCGGAACAAATTTATCCTTTTGCCGGACATGGGGCAGGAACATCGTCGGAGAATAACGGTTCCAGACCTTCAAGAGATGGATGTAGCAATCGCCGTGGTAATAATACACATCGATCAAAAGCTGGGTCGTATCCCGGATGCGGGCGACGGTCTTGAACGAATGCCGGTTCCTGAGAAGAGCGAAGTAGGCGATCGTATTCAGCTCATAAAGGTAGGGGCAGGTGATCTTGAAAAAATTCCCGATCATAAGGTCATTGGCCCAGGCCGAGAGAAGGTCCGAGAGGCAATCAAAAACATAAAAAACGCCTTCCCCTTCTTTTTTCGCGATACTGTTGATCGCAGCGGAAAAAGGCTCGAAACCCATATGCGGGTCAAGCTTGTAAACCGTGATGCTCTTGTCTTCCTTCAGGAGAGGCTCGTGATTGGCAAAGCGGATATAAACGAGTTTTCTTTTTTCTTCGAGAGCTTTTTGGACGAAGGGCGCGACGAACTCTGCATAATGGTGGATCGCATCGACTTGCCACACGACATTATCGCCGAGGCGCAATCCCGTGGTTACTTTATCGAGGCCCTTAACTCCTGAGCTGATCATGACGCCTTCCTGACACCGTGATAATCCTGGATCGACCGAACATCCAGGTCATTATCCTTGACGGCCTGAAGCCCGCGAAGGGCCGCGCGCGCGGCGCTGAGTGTGGTGATACAGGGAATATTGAAGGCAACCGCAAGCGATCGTATCTTCCCCTCATCCAACATCGGGCCTTTGCCGCTTGGCGTATTAATGATAAGGTCCATCTTCTTATTCCTGACCCAATCCCCGATGTTCGGACTCCCTTCCGTGATCTTCAAGATCTCCTGAACCGGCACCCGGTAATCCTTCAACACCTGCGTCGTTCCTTTGGTCGATACGATCTTAAAGCCAAGCCGGTGGAATTGCCGCGCGATCTCGGCGATCTTCGGCTTGTCGGTATCCTTCACACTGATAAAGACCGTACCCTTACGCGGGATACAGCTCATCGCCGCATCCTGGGACTTGTAGAACGCCCGGCCAAAATCTTTATCGATCCCCATGACCTCCCCCGTGGATTTCATCTCTGGGGACAGGATAATGTCCACGCCCGGGAATTTCACGAATGGGAAAACGGATTCCTTCACGGCGACGTGCTTGGGCACGATCTCTTCGGTGAATTTCAATTCTTTAAGCGTTTTCCCCACCATGAGCTGCGCCGCGAGTTTTGCGAGCGGCACCCCGATCGTCTTGCTCACAAAAGGCACCGTCCGCGAAGCTCGGGGATTCACTTCCAGACAATAAACCTGTTCCTTCTGGATCGCGTACTGGACGTTCATCAGTCCCACCACACCGAGCTCCCTC
>JBAXGK010000435.1:0-1668 GCA_037139435.1 Candidatus Omnitrophota bacterium
AAAACAAATCCCTTTCGCGACTTCCGTACCAGAAAGATTTAAGCCCAATGAACCTAAAAAAACAAGGTTGTTAGCATCTCCAAACCCCACATCAAGGACTTTTCTATTTTGATAATTTTTATTTAGACCAGGGACATAGGCCCCCTTGAAAAGCCGGATGAGCGTTTCGCTTGGCCAAACCAGTTCTTCCTTAGCTTCTTTATAAAAATTGGCCCATTTTTCAAAAGCAGTATTTTTCATTGTCCTCTCCTTATGTTTGCAACAAGCTCAGTAATAAGCGCCTCTAACCCAACGAGTGTCGAAAAACGACGGTCCTGAAAGTGCGTTTCGTTGAACTTGATTTTGAATTCAGCTTCGATCGCCGTGATAAGCTCAATCACAGCAAAAGAGTCAATAAGCGAAGCCTCGAAATAGTCTGTTTGAAGTTTTTCCTCCGGCGTTACACCCGCGAGAGGGCCGCGACGTTCAAACCAATGGATGAGCCAATCGCGCGGGTTCGCGCTCATGACTCAATCGCAACGCAGCGAACGGGGGAACCATCCCCACCGATTATTTTGAGTGGCAACACGATCAGCTGAACGCTTTTCTTCCTGATGGCTTTGAGATTACACAGATATTCCACTAATACCACCCCGCTACCCAAAAAGATCTTGTGATTAGGCGAATCGTTCGCCGACCCTCTGCCGTTTTTCGGGTTGTCAGGCATGGGCGTGTCCATCGCAAGAAGTTTCAGTCCACGGGAAACCAACCACCGAGCCGCATCCTCCGAAATAAAGGGATGGTCGCTATAGTAATCATTCCTCCCCCAGCGCTTCGACCAATCAAAGCGAAGAATGATCCGCTCCGGACGCATTGAGCCAAGCTTGAGTTTTAAATCGCTGATTTGGATCTCTTGTTTTTTTTTGGCCTTCGAAAAGTTGAGAAGGACGGACGGCCCTATCAGCGTATCAAGTTTAATCTGATCAACGGCCTTTCCGTTGGGAATAAAATGCCGCGGAGCGTCACAATGCGTTCCGGTATGGGTTCCTAATACCAACCGTCGCGTCTCACGCTTCTCAACCGAAAGTCGGCCGAGCCTGGTGATTTCAACACGAGGATGCCACGCAACAGGGAACGTCATCATGCCTTCATGAATCGGAAATGTTAGGTCGATTTTTCGGCTTGCCACTCAGCTCCCCCTTTATGTTTTAGAAGTTTTAAACTCAATAAGTTCGACGATTTCATCGCTGGGGCCGCGGAGCAAAGCGATTCGAAGCATTTTTTGATTCATAAGCAGACCGAAAGGTTCGGATATTTCCACTCCTCCCACCCCTGCAAGTTTTTTTAAGTCAGCGACGAGATCCGTTGTGATTAAAGCCAGACAACGAAACCCTGGGGCATCAAGCATAGTTCTCTCTTTGCTTTTGGGGGCTTCAATCAATACAAAGTCCAGCATCCACCGTTTGACGGGTGACGGAAAAATATAACTCTCCCACTGCTCTCCTGTTTGAAGATACCCCGTAGCTGTCTGCCGGAACCCCAGACCGGCTTGCCAAAAGACCGAGCTTTTAGACAGTTGTGCTACGGGCAGAGCCACTGAGAGAATCCTGCACGGAACAGGCGCGGAATGTGCAAAATTGTACCAAAAAGAAGTGGAAAAAGAAACCCATCGGGCAAGTCTTACGGATC
>JBAXGK010000436.1:0-1666 GCA_037139435.1 Candidatus Omnitrophota bacterium
TCATGTTCTTGGATTTCTCATGGGAACCGCGCGGACTCTCTTGGAGTGATAAGAATATCCAATCGGAGCCCAATTTAAAAGTATTTTTTTATGATAAGTTGCTCAGAGCGACCAAGGCGATTCCGGTCGCGATGAAAAGAGTGCCGAGGAAACGCATCCGGTCGATCTTTTCACCCAGAAAAACACGCGAGGCGACCAAGATAAGAATGTACTGCATGCTGCCAAGAACGAACACAATGCTCAAAGCCGCCTGGCTCAAGGCCGCGATCCAAAAAAGGAGGCCGATCGCGTGGCAGGCAAGCCCCAATAAAATGCCGGGCCGGCGGATCACGTTTTTTAAAAAACTCCCGTAACCCTCCCAACCCGCCCCGGACGTGAGCGGAAAAGCGTTTGCGTTTTTTTTGAACAGCAGTTGTCCCGCGGTGTTCCAGATCTCGGCCATGAGCACGAAAAGGATCGTTCGAATCATAAGGTGGGCATTATCGAGGGAGCTGCCGGTTTGCTCTTTGACAGGATCAGGATCCCGAGGATGACGCAGAAAATGCCCGCAATCCCCATCGGAGAAATCCTTTCATGCAAAAAAATGACCGCGGATAACGGGATGAGCACATACGTGGTGCTGCCCAAAGGAACGGCCAAACTCAGGTCGATCTTCGTCAGAATGATGATCCAGAGAAAAAAATTGAGCGCGTACAGGATAATGCCGGCGATCACGAGCGGAGAAGCCGCATTCTGCGTCACAAAAGAAAGCAGGTCGTGGAGGTTCCAGGAAGCCATGGCGCCTCCCACGATCCCCTTTTTCATCAGGACCTGGGCCAGGGCGTCGATCAGGTCATTTAAAAAAAACCGCGAGAAATATCTTGAGCGTGATCCCGCCGGCTTTGCTCATGATGCCTTCCGGATATGTTTGAAGGTTTCGTCAAAGTTTTCGGGTTTTAAGCACCGGCACAACAGGTGGAAGAACGGATTGATGAACTTGTGGAGGTTCTTGGCATAGACAAAAAGCCGGATGTATCCAAACCCCAGGCGTCTTTTGGCTTCATAGCCGGTGTTGCCCATCTCATAGACCGGCACCTTGTTTTCAATACACCATTTCATCAGGTCGCGAAAGCGGGTGAAATAAAGATGCAGGTCGTAGGCCAGGGCATAGTCAAATCCAAGATAATAATCGATCATTCTCTCGGCGGAAACAAAGCAGAACGCAAAGGCCACAATACGGCCGTCCAGACGCCACAAAAAATAACGCGTCTCGTTCGGCATATTGTCTGAAATGCGCCGGAAAAAATCCTTCGTCATGATCTCAAAGGACATTTCGCCATGCCGGAGCAAGGTCTGCGTATAAAGGGCGTGGACCTGCTCCAGCTCATCTTCCGAGAGGCTTTCGCGGATCTCCATGGGAAGCGAGACGGCTTGATCTATTTTTTTAAGTTTCCGTTTCAGCCCGTCGCGCGAGGCCCGGTTAAGCGTCTTAACATACTCGTCAAAAGAACGGAACGGGACGGCCATTTCGGTCGAAGGCAGGCTTTCGAATTTATAATAACCCTCCGTCTGAAGCGCATCCAGCCATTCGCATTCCTGCAGACCGAAGTCTTTAAAGGCCACTATCGATATCTTCCGGGATGCCGCAAGAGATTCCATAGCCTTGCAGATCGCCCGCACTATCGCC
>JBAXGK010000437.1:0-1648 GCA_037139435.1 Candidatus Omnitrophota bacterium
GAGATCAAAGGGTTCCGGTGGTTTAAATGATGAGGTTTTTCGAGCGGTTCAAGAAAAAGAATGTTGCACCTCTTCCGCCGGAGCCGGCATTTCTGGATTCGCCCGAAGGTTTTGAAAAGATGCGGTTCCGGGCGAAGGACTTGCTTGAGATCCGTTGGGTGAAATGGGGAGGCGTGGTCCTTCTGATCATTTTTGTGGCGCTTATCCTGATGCCACACAGCTCAAAACGCAAAGTGACCACGGGTTCCGTCACTTCGGCCGAGAAGCGGCTGACCATGACCGCCATGTCCATGGGTCAGGCTATTGAAACCGCGTCAAAACCCGCGCGGAACGAGGAACCGGAGAGGCCGCTTAAGATCCAAATGCGGACGAAGAGAAAATTCGACAGCAAAATAGCGGTCTTTCTCCGGGAACCCGCGGCAGATCCCAAGTCTACCTCGCAGAAAGAACGCGTTGAGAAACTGAAGCTCAAGATACCTTCCGGCACCAAGATCCCCGCGTTTTTGGAGGACCGGGTGTTCAGTTTCAATGTTGAGGCACCCGTCCTTGCGGTGCTCGCGAAGGATTTCCTGGTCCAGGAGAAAGTAGTTATCCCCAAGGGATCGAAATTCGTGGGGGAAGCGAACGTCCTGAAGTCTCTTGACCGGATCAATGTGCGATTTCATCTCCTTGTCCTGCCTGACGGGCGCGAGCTCCGGGTGAATGCCATGGCGCTTTCTGAGGATGGCGCGGCGGGGATCAAAGGAAAAACTCAGAAATATACGGATTTGAAGGTGCTGAAAGCGATCGGGGAGTCTGTTCTTTCCGTGGGATCGCTTTTTCTCGGGAGGGGCTCCTCGACGGATGCCTTCAATCTTCAAGATCAATTGCGTTTGAACGTCGCGCAGAACCTTTCAGATGACGCGCAAAGAAGCCTTCAGGGTGTCAAGATCGACAAATCCGTGACCGTGGAAGGTGGAAAGCCTGTCTTTGTATTTTTACTCGAAGCGCTTTAAATAAAAACCAAAAAAAGGAGGGTGGCAAATGGATGACGAGCGAAATGAAATGGGGTTTGTGGAAAAGGAAAAGGTGCGCGTGATTCAGACGCGGAAGGGTGAAGAGCTGCACTTTACCGTAGCGGAAGTGGAAGGCGAGATCCGGGGAGACATTCGTTTCTTTGTGAAGATCAAAGGCCGCAAGGGCATGCTTGCCGTCCGGCGCGGGATCGCGGTACTTCCCGAGTATTACAAAGCTTTCCAGGAAGGCGTCGCGGAACTTGGCGCCAAACTGGAAAGTTACGGCAAGAAGAATTAGAGGAAGATCCCTGTGAGCTCACGGCCAAGCATTCGAAAAAAGAGCCAAAAACGGCGCCTTGCGCTCGCAGGGAAACCTCTCCGGAGGGGAAGGCGAAGTCCCGTGAAAGGGAAGTTTTTAGGTGAGGATCACGCGTTTGAGGGAAGGGATCATAATTGCTCCGAAGAACTCTCAACGCTACTCCGGGCTTTGAGCGGCGGCAGAAGGATCCATGACCCGCGAGAATGGATTTAAGCATTCAACGCAGGATGCACGGGCGTTTCTTTTGGAAATTCACAATTGAGGAGGGTTGGTTCATTTTATGAAAGCCATTATTCTGGCCGCAGCTTTAAAAACAGATTATTTTCAGTTTCAT
>JBAXGK010000438.1:0-1646 GCA_037139435.1 Candidatus Omnitrophota bacterium
CCTTCACAATATAAAGCGCACGCTTTTTGAGGACCGGCAACGCTTTGGCGATCACCGCAAATTCCTTCGTCTTCGGCGTCACAAATTTCACCGCCTCAAGAAGGATCAGATTCTTCTCCCCCGCACGCTTGCTAAGCATCACCCTCAGAGCCAAATTGCGGATGGTTTTGGACAAATTGACGGTGTAATCTCTCTGATGCGGGCCGAACACGGTACCGCCTCCCACCCAGATCGGAGAGCGGCTCGAACCGGCACGCGCCCGTCCGGTTCCTTTTTGTTTCCAAGGTTTTTTTCCGCCGCCACGCACTTCGCCGCGCGTTTTTGTTTCGACAGTCCCTTTTCGGAGATTGCCTGAGTAAGCGTTCCGCACCAGCTCCAAAAGACGGTCGTTCTCCCGGACCCCGTAGATCTCGGGATTCAACACCACCTCTTGTTTCTTCTTACCCTCTTTTGAGTAAAGAAGCACCTTCATCTTTTCGACCTTTCTAATGAGCACATGGCTTATGGAGTTACTTGAGGATTTTCAACTTTGGAAGCTTCCGAGGTATTATCCTTCGGGGACTCCGGCTTACTGCCTCTGACTTTCCAGGTATTTTTCTTGCTGCGCTTAAGCGCGCTCCGGATGATCAAATAACCACCCTCCGCGCCCGGAACACTACCTGCAAGCGCAAGAAGATTGTTCTCGCCATCCACTTTCATGATCTTGAGATTATGGATACAGACCTTTTCATCGCCCATATGTCCGGGAAGTCCTTTGCCCTTGCGCACTTTCTTCCGGCAACCCACGCCTCCGGCCTTTGACCCGATGGACCCCGGAACGCGTCCGAACATGGAACCATGGCTTGAACTCGCGCCGCCCTTGTAGTTGAGACGCTTCACAACACCCTGAAAACCTTTTCCGATCGAAACGCCCTCGATATCCACATATTCACCGACCTCAAAGTTCTCTGCGCGGAGCTCGCTTCCGACACTCAAATTCCCAAGGTCTTCCGTGCGGATCTCGCGAATAAACCTTACGGGCTTAACATTCGCTTTACGTAGCGAACCCAGCTTTGGTTTATTGAGACTCTTCTCCCTGACAGGATCAAATCCAAGCTGGACTCCCAAATACCCATTCTTCTCTTTGGTGCGAAGCGCCGTCACAAAACATGGCCCCACCTCAAGCACCGTCACCGGGATCTGCTGACCTTCCCCATCGAAAATCTGGGACATTCCTACTTTTTTACCTAAAAGACCGATCATAAGATTCTCTTTATAGTTTAATCTCTACGTCCACACCTGCCGGGAGGTCGAGTTTCATCAACGCGTCCACGGTGCGGGAAGTAGGATCTTCCAGTTCAATAAGCCGTTTATGGGTCCGGATCTCAAATTGGTCGCGCGCCTTTTTATCGATATGCGGACCACGAAGCACCGTCGTTTTCCAAATATGCGTCGGAAGCGGAATCGGACCGATTACTTTAGCTCCGGTCTTTTTCGCAGTCCCCACGATCTCCTGAACCGACTGATCCAACACGCGGTGGTCATACGCTTTCAATTTGATACGGATTTTTTCTTTAGATTGTGCCATTTTTTTATCCTGCGATGATCTTTTCTGCGACCATTTTTGGAACTTCTTGATAAGTGTGCGGCTCCATCGTGTAAGTCGC
>JBAXGK010000439.1:0-1639 GCA_037139435.1 Candidatus Omnitrophota bacterium
CGTCAAGACCGTGATCACCGAAAAGAAGAAAGGCGAGAAAAAGTCATGACCGAGACAGGACCTGAAACACAAGGTAAGCGAATTCGTGAGGGCGTGGTCGTCAGCGCGAAGATGAACAAAACTATCTCGGTGCTTGTGACCCGCCTCTTTAAACACGCTAAGTTTAAAAAGATCATCAAACGGCATGTTAAGTATTTCGCTCATGATGAGAAGAATGAGGCTAAAGAAGGGAATCATGTGCAGATCGTTGAGACCCGGCCGCTTTCCAAGACCAAACGTTGGCGTCTCGTGAAGGTGCTGCCCTCATGATCCAGATGCGAAGCGTTCTCGAGATCGCCGATAACAGCGGCGCGAAAAAGGCAGCCATGATCGGTGTGATCGGCCGTCATAGTAAGCGTTCCGCTGAGGCGGGCGACATTATCACCGCGTCCGTGAAGGAAGCTCTTCCGAGCGGTGCGGTCAAAAAAGGAGAGGTCGTGAGAGCGGTGGTCGTGAGGACAAAATCCCCGATCCGTCGCAAGGACGGCTCTTCCGTGAAATTTTCATCCAATGCCATTGTGTTGATTGATAACCAGAAGAACCCGCGCGGGACACGTATTTTTGGCCCCGTAGCCCGTGAGCTCCGTGATTGTGGTTTCTCCAAGATCATCTCGCTTGCGCCGGAGGTTGTTTAAATTATGAAGATCCGTAAAGGCGATGAAGTTATTGTAACGAAGGGGAAAGATAGCGGGAAAAAAGGCCGCGTGATGCGGACATTCCCTAAAGAGGGCAGGCTTTTGATCGAAAAGATTAACTACCAGACGGTTTATCTGCGGAAGAGCCAAGATAACCCCAAGGGCGGGATCACGAAAATGGAGGGGAAACTCCATATTTCGAACGTTAAACTTATTTGCCCGCGCAGCGGCAAGCCTTCGCGTGTAGGATATTCCATCCTCGCGGACGGGACCAAGCACCGTATTGTCAAAGCGTCAGGTGAGGTTTTATAAACATCATGAATCAAAAAGTGACCGTACTTCCAAGATTGCTCGAGAAATATCGCACCGAGGTTGTGCCGGAGCTCCAGAAAGAGTTCGGCTACAAGAACCCGATGCAAGCGCCCCGGATGGAAAAGATCGTGGTTAATATGGGCGTGAAAGAAGGCCAGGAAGATATCAAGATCCTGGACCAGCTCGCGATCGAGCTTTCGCGCATCGTCGGGCAAAAGCCGGTGGTGACGCGTGCAAAAAAGTCCATTTCAGCCTTCAAACTTCGAGAAGGGTCTCCGATCGGACTCAAAGTGACGCTCCGGAGAAGTCGGATGTATGAGTTCATGGACCGCCTTTTTAACTTTGCCATGCCGCGTATCCGCGACTTTCGTGGATTTTTGGACAAGAGTTTTGACCAGCGCGGGAATTTTACGATCGGGCTCACTGAGCAGACGATCTTTGCGGAAGTGGAGTTTGATAAGATGAAGAAGGTCCAGGGCATGGACATCACGTTTGTGACCACAGCTGAGAACAGCAAAGAAGGAAAGCGGCTCCTTGAGCTTCTGGGCTTTCCTTTTAGGAAATAAGGAATTTCATAATGGCAAAGACTTGTTTGATTGTTAAGCAGAGATTGGAACCGAAATTCAAGGTCAGAAAATACAACCGCTGCCAGC
>JBAXGK010000440.1:0-1629 GCA_037139435.1 Candidatus Omnitrophota bacterium
ACGACCAATACTCCGCCGGAAAACTGCTCCCGTCGGCCTTCCACATGACCTCGTCAAGCACATGCGTCCCTTGGCCTTTCCGGAAAGCCTGGAATATCCGGCACTTCTCCACGGGAAAACTTGTTCCGTCCGCATAGCTGTGATGGACCTGAACATGCATGTTCTTCCCTATCAGCTCGCGAGTGTCCGAATAACCCAGCGTGCGGAGACAGGCCGAATTACAAAAGGTGCACCGGCCTTGGAGATCAATGCCATAGTTCGATTCGGCCGTAGAATCCAGAAGAAGATGAAAATCCTCTTCTCGCTTATGCAACGCTTCTTTCTCGCTGTACAATTCCTTCGTGCGCAACCACACCAGCTTTTCGGCCCCATAGCGCGACGTCACCAGAAAATTCAGAAAGGCCGCCAGGATCGCCGTCAAAATGAGACCGATCGGTAATATCCATCCATAGGCCCTGGAGAGATTTTTTTCAATGAACGTGGTGCTCGGAACGATCGTCGCCTGCCATTGACGGCCCGGCATATTGAGAGGCGCTTCATATTTCAGAAGAGGATGTTCCCAGTCCACAGTCCCCAGCCGGGACTCATGGCGATACAAAACACGGATCTCTTCCGGCGCCGCGAGATCCTCAAAAAGACAGGACAATCCTTCCGGCAGGGTCCTCGAATAAACACCGTTCAAAAATTCATCCGCATTGTAGACCGCAAGCACAAACCCCTTCAGGCTCTTGCGCCGCTGCTCCACGGTGCGCCGCGGCAATTCCTTGGCATAGACAGGCATAAATATCAGAACCCCCGTCTTTTGCTTTTCTCCCTGGACCAGCTCAAGCGGCGGAGTCGCCGCGGGCTGGCCTGTATCACGGCTTTTTTCCATCGCAGCACGTCGCACGGGTTCCGAGGCCAGATCAAAGCCAAAAGCCGCTTCATTCCTTTCATGGGGCTCCAGATAATAAACAGGAAAATACTCGTCCCGGTCCAGGATGGGGATCTTTTTCCCTTGAAGGTCTTTTTCGTAAAGTTGAAAGCCTTCGATGCCGTCCTGCCTCGCGCTGCTTTCATAAAAAACATGGTCGGCCCGCAAAACACGCGGAGCCCATTCTATGGCACGGACCGGAGCGCCTTTCACCAGCGGCAATACGTAGATATCAAACGCATTACGGTCCACGGATTCCTGGGAATCCAGGAACCGCCTCAATCCGTCAAGCTTGTCGAGCTGGCGCTCCATTTCCTGGGCGACGCTTTGAGAACGGATGATCGCCCGTTGCAAAAAAGTTGTCTCGAACGCCTCCCACGAGCTGTGCCGGAACTCCAGAAAAAGTGAAACCGTCAGTGTCAAACCCAGCAGGACTACGACCGCGGCGAACCCCCACCGGACAAACAGGTCCATTTTTTTGCCTTCCTTGCCCGCTGCCAATGCGTGTGTAAATCTTTGCCAGTAAACAAACACCAGTAGCAAGGCAAAACAAATGACCCCGACCAGAACAATAGCTTTGAACCGGGCGAGCCCTACGGCAAGATTGAAATCACGCGCATCCCGATCCACGCCAAGAACGGCGATCAACGCTCCGGTGCGACGATCGTTCAAGGGGTTGTAGGCCGAATACCACGACCCCCATCTGTCAGTGATCA
>JBAXGK010000441.1:0-1621 GCA_037139435.1 Candidatus Omnitrophota bacterium
TGTTATCAGAAACACGCCGAGCGCCAGACGGAATGTGCTATGAGGTACGACAATGGGGCGACCGTAATCATCCTGTGGTGCTGTAGCCGCATCAAGTGCCTCGCGGCGGAAAATGCTTTTTTGCCCGCTTCGCTTCATCCTTCCTTCTCTCCGGGATAGACTTCATCGGCGCCTGCGGACATTTCAGAACCGTGCATGTAGCCACCAGGAAAAGTCGAAGACGGTGGAGCAGGCAAGGCATTTCCAGGGACAAGGAGTGAAAGCGCCTTGCCGGAAATCTCAATTATCAGCCGTGCCAATTTCAGTTTGCACAGAGATTCCCCGGTTGATTCCTGCGATGCCCCTACAAGCGATGGAATATCTGAAACAGAGACCGGTTCGACAAGATGCCGCAGGATTTCCGCTTCCAGTCCGTCAAAGACATGGCGCTTCGCTACGGCGCAAGGACGCGTGTCTATCACGGAAATGACGCCATCATGTTCCATGGAGCACAAGACCGGCGGGGTGGGAGCTCGCGAAATTCGCAGCCAGGCGCCTGCCGCGGATTTCAATATCTGCGCCTCGCGGCTGTTCTTGTGCGTCAGGAAGGAACCGGGCGTGATCTGCGCCTTGTCGGCAAAGAGAAAGACGAGGGATTTTGCACGCTCTGAATCCAGCGGGTAAATCGCGGAATATGCCGGAGCTGGTAAAAGGTCAAGGCCATGCAGCTCCGGCTGCTCATGGTATGACGAATGGCGGAAAAATGTGATGGGGATCGTGGAGAATGGCGGAGGAAGATGCTGGAGCAACGGCAAAATTGCCACCACCCTCAGATGCCAGTTGCCATTTTCGCCGGGAGTCCCCGTCAGCAGGTGCCACACCACTTTCATGCCGAACTCCGCAAAGTGCTTCAAAGTTGCAATGCTTCCGATGGCGCCAGACCCTTTGTTCATAAGCGCAAGCACATCATCATCAAGAGCTTCGATGCCGCTTTGAACCCAGGTCACGCCACCCAGGGACATCGCCTCGACACGGGCACGGCTCAGAATCGGCGGGGTCTGATAGAAGAGCTTATATGGTTTGCCCTGCGCCGTCAGAAGCGGGAATAATTTTTCGAAATACGCAGTTGGAACGATGTTATCCGTCATCTGGAACTGCTTCACGCCGTGTTTTTCCGAAAGGGCGGAAAACTCCCCTAATGTTTTTCCGGCACTTTTGGAGCGGTGTTTGCGGTGTCCCGGGTTGAGACTGCAAAATGCGCAAGGCTTGTCAGGGCGCCACCAGCAGCCGCGCGATCCTTCGAGAACCAGGCCGGGATTGACTCTGCATCTGTATGAAAGTTTGGAGAGCGTTGTGAAATATTCACCATATTCCGGAAGGGGAAGTTTTTCCATATCCACTTGATCAGCCCATAGTTCCGACTCGGAGAAGTCGCCTCTATTAAATTCTTCGGCACGGCTGT
Source organism: Candidatus Omnitrophota bacterium (assembly GCA_037139435.1). Lineage (GTDB taxonomy): Bacteria > Omnitrophota > Omnitrophia > Omnitrophales > Aquincolibacteriaceae > Aquincolibacterium. The sequence goes on from JBAXGK010000441.1 coordinate 1,442, forward strand.
GCGTGACGGCGCCTTTCGGAATTGTCCCCTTCCCGGAAAGCAGAGACCTGCACAGTTCGAGGAACACATCATCGGCTTCCGGCCGCTCTGCCGGTGGGATCGCGTCTGACCTGTAAAGATAATCATGCAGGACGGCCTCCCGATGCGCCCGGTCGCCGAACAATGTGAAGAAAAACGGCA
>JBAXGK010000442.1:0-1618 GCA_037139435.1 Candidatus Omnitrophota bacterium
AAAACTGAGGCCGATACCCCTTAAAGAACGGCGTGTGACGGCCGCCCTCTTCCTTACTTAATACATAAATCTGCGCTTTGAACTTTTTGTGAGGGGTCACGGAACCAGGCTTCGCGATGACCATCCCTCTTTCGATCTGATCTTTTTCAACGCCACGTAAGAGCAGTCCGACGTTATCGCCGGCACGCGCGTCATCGAGCAGCTTGCGGAACATCTCAACACCGGTCACGGTTGTCTTCATCGCGCCTTCGCGAAAACCGATGATCTCAGCATCATCACCCACTTTGACAAGCCCACGCTCAATACGGCCTGTAGCTACAGTTCCACGTCCGGATATGGAGAACACGTCTTCAACGGGCATCAAAAACGGCTTTTCAATATCACGTTTCGGCTCCGGAATAGCTTCATCAAGCGCCTTGACGAGATCCATGATGCACTTATTCGACTTCTCATCTGTAGGATTTTGACAAGCGGGAAGACTGGAACCGCGAACGATGGGAATCGTATCTCCAGGGAAATCATATTTCTTAAGAAGATCTCTGACTTCCATCTCAACGAGATCAAGAAGCTCAGTATCCTCAACGAGGTCACATTTATTGAGAAACACCACGACGGCAGGCACTCCGACCTGACGGGCAAGCAGAATGTGCTCGCGAGTCTGCGGCATCGGTCCATCTACGGCAGAAACAACCAGAATCGCGCCGTCCATCTGCGCAGCTCCGGTGATCATGTTCTTAATGTAGTCCGCGTGTCCCGGGCAATCGACGTGAGCGTAATGGCGCTTTTCGGATTCATATTCCACGTGAGAGACCGCAATCGTCACAATCTTGGAATCGTCACGAACCGTACCGCCCTTAGCGATATCCGCATACTCACGAACCGTCGCCATACCTTTGGCGGACAACACTTTTGTCATAGCGCAGGTCAAAGTTGTTTTGCCGTGGTCCACGTGACCGATCGTTCCGACGTTTACATGGGGTTTGGTACGTTTGAATTGTTCTTTTGCCATATAAGTTCTCCCTTTGAGGTTTTATTTTCGCATCCTAAGCTGGAGCTGGGAATTGAACCCAGGACCTCATCCTTACCAAGGATGTGCTCTACCAACTGAGCTACTCCAGCGCTTGATCTTGCTCAGCGCTTTCGATCGCTCGCTACGACACTCTTACCAGAACAAAAATTAAAAAAGCCTTTTTCCCATCTGAATCGCTCGCATTTGAAGACAAAAATCACCTTAAGCGGAGACAGCAATCCCTAGGAAAGAGTGGACATTCTATTGAAAAAGTAAATCGTGTCAAGCTTTTTAAAAAAATCTTTTCGTTTTTATTTTTAAAAAATGTGGGCTCAAAAAAGGCGGTCCCCAGCCGCGGGAAACAATCGCTTTAAAACCCTAAAGATGTTCGCAACTCATTCACACGAAATAGCTTACGTAATCAGCTCTTTGATTTTCCGCTCAGCGCTTCGAACGCCCGGGCGATAAATCCCCCCTTTGAGGTCCCGGAAGAAAGGGCTCGTCCCTGAAGTTTTTGCAACTGCGCTTCAAGATAACCCAGCCCCATTTTCTTCAAAGCTTCTCCGACCACGATTGCGGTCACATCCTGAGTTCCTCGGATATTGTAAT
>JBAXGK010000443.1:0-1616 GCA_037139435.1 Candidatus Omnitrophota bacterium
TTCGAAATAAGAACCGGTTTCTTCTTTGTTCTCCGTTCGCCGTAAGATAGAATCTGTTTTCTCAGGCTATTGGTATTTTTAAAACGCGTTAGAAGAGGATCCCTGCCATGAGCATCGACGTGCTTCTCATGAAGCCCTATTTTAAAGACATCGCGATCTCGCCCCTGATCGGCATCGGATATATCTCTTCGATCCTCCGGCAAAAAGGGATCACGGTTTCCATTCATGACAACACCTTGCTCGAATACAACACCCCGCAGCTCGTAGCTTTATTCCGCGAAACAAAGCCGAAAATTCTGGGCCTTTACGCGGCCACGCCGATGATCAAAGAGGCGGAGAGGATGGCCCGGCTTGCCAAAAGCATCGATCCGGAGATCTTGACGGTTTTAGGCGGGCCGCACCCCTCGTGTACGGTCGATGAAACGCTCGCGTTTTCCGATGTGGTGGTCGTCGGAGAAGGAGAGGTCACATTTCCGGAGATCGCTCAAAGATTTCTTGGCGGGTCGCGGGATTTTTCAGGGGTGCTGGGGTGTGCTTTTAATAACGCCGAGGGTGCGGTCATCCGGAATCCGTCCCGGGATTTCATTCAAGATCTGGACGCGCTGCCATTCCCGGACTTTGACCATATGCCGGTCGAGCGTTACTTTAAAAGAGGCAATACCTGGGGGATCACTCAAAAAGCGGCGCGTAATTTGCCGATCATGGCCACCCGGGGCTGCCCTTCGGATTGCAATTTCTGCCAGCGGTTCCTGGGAAAGCAATTCCGCGTCCGGAGTCCTCAGAATATCGTCGAAGAACTGGCTTATTGGAAAGAAAAATACCAGGTAAGCGAATTTAATTTTTTCGATGATAATTTCACCCTCAATAAAAAAAATGTATTGGAGGTCTGCGACCTGATCCATCGCCGGGGGCTGGGCATTACCTTCCGGTTCCCTAACGGGGTGCGGGAAGACTGCCTGGATGAAGAGATCCTGGACGCGCTTAAATCCGTGGGGTGTTATCACCTGGACTTCGGGATCGAAAGCGGGACCCAAAAGGTCCTCGATCTCATGCGCAAAGGAAAGAAAATAGAAAAGATCGTCGAGAAAGTCCGTCTTTGTAAAAAAGCGGGCTTTACGCTTTCATCCGGTTTTCTTTTCGGCACTCCCGGAGAAACACTGGCGGATATGGAGGAGACGATACGGTTCGCCCTTGCCTTGCCGTTGGATAGCGCCGCTTTCGGGCTGGTGGTCCCGTTTCCCGGAACTCGGGTACGTCAGGAAGCGATCGAAAAAGGCTATTTGATCCACAGCGATTATGAGCATTACAATATGGGTCTTACCAACGTTCGTCCTCCCATTGAAACACCCGAGTGGACCGGGAAGGATATTTTGCAAATGACGAAAAAAGCTTACCGCAGGTTTTTCCTCCGGCCCGGGAAGATGCTCAAGCTTCTTCCCAGCATAGCGAACCCCGTGAATATCAAACGTTACATCGACTCTTTTTTGCAGTCGCTGGGCTGAAGCCCGGCATTCAAAGGAAGCGGGAATGACCCTTTCCCGCGCGAGGCGGAGTATGGCAAAGATCATTTTATATAATCCGAGAGAGAAAACCCATTTTAAGGTTCCTTATGTTCC
>JBAXGK010000444.1:0-1613 GCA_037139435.1 Candidatus Omnitrophota bacterium
CTCGGCGCGAATGCCATTCTGGGCGTTTCGCTTGCCTGCGCCCGCGCGGTCTCAAGCTCTCAAGGGATCCCTCTCTATCAGTACCTCGGCGGCGAATCGGCGAATCTTCTTCCGGTTCCCATGATGAATATCATCAACGGCGGTGTGCACGCGGACAACAATGTCGATCTGCAGGAATTCATGATCATGCCTTTCGGCGCCGCGACTTTTTCCGACGCGCTTCGTATCGGCGCTGAAGTTTTTCACAATCTTAAAAAGATCCTGCACGACAAAAAGCTTTCAACCTCGGTGGGGGATGAGGGCGGATTTGCGCCGAATCTTACTTCCAACAATGAAGCCCTGGACGTGATCATGGAAGCGATCGCGAAGGCCGGGTATCAGGCGGGAAAAGACGTGAAGATCGCTTTAGACCCCGCGAGTTCCAGTTTTTACGGCAAAGACAAGTTTGGCGGTAATCCGAACCCCGGAAAATATGTCCTTTGTGCGGAGCAGCAGCCCGTGAAGACAGCGGACGAAATGATCGAATTCTATGCCGCCCTTTGTGAAAAATATCCGATCTTTTCCATCGAAGACGGCCTCGCGGAGGATGATTGGGATGGTTGGAAAAAGCTCACGGAAAGGCTCGGGAAGAAGATCCAGATCGTTGGGGATGATCTTTTTGTGACGAATACAAAGCGTCTTGAGCGTGGTATTCAGGAAGGGAGTGCAAATTCGATTCTGATTAAGGTGAACCAGATCGGCACCCTGACGGAAACCATCGCGGCGGTTCGCATGGCGCAGAAAAATAATTACACGGCGGTCATGAGCCACCGGAGCGGCGAGACCGAAGATACGACGATCGCGGACCTTGCGGTTGCCCTGAGCACCGGACAGATCAAGACCGGCTCGACCTCGCGCACGGACCGCATTTGCAAATACAATCGCTTGCTGAGGATCGAAGAGGCTTTGGGGTCAAAGGCAATTTATGCGGGCCCGAAGCTCGGCGCTACTCGATGCTAAAGAAGTTTTTTGTTGCTCTTGCGATCGCGGTTGCGGTCATTTTGATCCTGTGCTGGATCTATCTGCCGTCGATCACGCGCTACCGGGAACTCAAGTCGGAAGCCGATCGCCTTAACCAAAAGATCCAAGAGATCGACTCTCAGATCAAGAACCTCGCGGATGAGCGCCATCTTCTTCAGACCGATGTGGCCTATCTCGAGAAAGTCATCCGGGAAGAGCTTGGTTTTGTGAAGCCGGGCGAGATCGTCTATGAGCTTGTCACCAAGAAAAACCCTTCGAATCCTCCGCGAGTGATTCCGGAGACCTCTATAACGACTGATAACAAAAGCGCTTCCGTCGCTAAGGCCGCTGCTTCTGAAAAAGCCAGGATGTCTCCAATGGCGGTGGTGGCTTCGCTGGCGAATACAGCGCCTACGGTCTCCAAGAAAAAAGCTCTTCGTCCCGTTACTTGACCTGACCTTCCTCGAAAATCCTCGATTTTGCAAAAAAACGCGTTTTCTCGTCTCGAGATTGCTCTCTCAAGGAACATTGAAAGAGGGGAGAGAGAGAGCTTTTTAGCAGGGAACGGTCAAGTGATCCTTACCCCCCGCCTGAACGATTGAAGTTTTCCAGCG
>JBAXGK010000445.1:0-1613 GCA_037139435.1 Candidatus Omnitrophota bacterium
CCTTTTCAAAGAAAAGGCTGCTTGTTTTTTTTTTGAAGTTCGTTTACGACCTTACGGATGGATTCCGTTTTGCCTACCGGGCAAATCAGGACCGCATCGCCCGAATCGACCACCACATGGTCTTTAATACCCACCGTCACGATCAAACGCCCCGATCCCTTTACCACATTGCCCGAACTTTCCACGAGGAGATTTTTGCCGATGGAAAGATTTCCGTTCTTGTCGACGGGAAGAATGCCCTTAAGCGTCGACCAGCTTCCGACATCGCTCCAACCCATGGAAACGGGGACCGTTAGAATACCTCCGCAAAGCTTTTCCATCAACCCATAATCGATCGAAATGTTTGGAACTTTGGTGAAACATTTTTTGATAGCCGCCACAGACATCCCCCCGGCAGCGATCTTCACGGACGCTTTAAAGACCGTGGGGAGCTCGCGACGCACGGTTTCTAGCAGGCAATCCGCACGCCAAATAAAAATCCCAGCATTCCAGAGGAATTTTTTTGAACGGAAATACTCCCGGGCCCGTGCGGGTCCTGGTTTTTCATGAAAACATTTGAGAAAAAAGACCGGGGTGCCGTGAACGGAGGTCTTCTTTCCGGCTATTTCAAGATACCCGTATCCCGTGTGGGGTTGACTGGGCTTGATTCCGAGCGTCACCGGCATTCCCTCCCGATCCGCTTGGTCATAGGCGACCCGGAGAATTTTCGCGAAGGTAGTTTCATCCTTAATAAAATGGTCCGACGGAAAAATACCCAGGACTGCCGAAGGGTCTTTGGCGAGGATCAAAGAGGCCGCCCATGCAGCACACGGCGCGGTATTGCGGCCGACCGGCTCCCCAATCACCTGGGAGCGCGGGATGCGGAGCAGTTTCGCCGTCAGAACGGCTTTGTCCAAAGCGGTGAAAACAAGAATGCGGGAAGGAGGTATGACTTTTTTAACACGGTCGAATGTTTGCTCAAGCAGTGTCTTCGGACCGAAGAGGTTCAGGAATTGCTTGGCACGATGCTTACGGCTTTCCGGCCAGAAGCGCGTACCGCTTCCGCCCGCCATGATGACCGCCCAGTTCATTAGCTCATCTCGCGCATTACGGTTTGAAGTTCATTTTCAACGATTGCCCGGATTTTATCGAGACGCTTCTGGGTTTGAGCCTCAAAACGCATCACAAGCACCGGCTGGGTATTAGAAGCGCGCACGAGCCCCCACCCGTCCGGAAATTGGACGCGGGCGCCGTCAATATCAATGACTTCATATTTCTTCTTGAGATCCTCAACGACCTTCGCGATCACTTTGAATTTGATCTCTTCGGGAAGCTCAAAACGGATCTCCGGCGTATTCACAAGCTGGGGTACGTCCGCTAAAAGCGATGAGAACGGCGCGTTCGCTTTATCCAGGATCTCGAGAATACGGCATGCCGCATAAACCGCGTCATCAAAACCAAGCCAGCGGTCCTTGAAGAACATGTGCCCGCTCATCTCCCCCGCCATCTCCGCGCCGGTTTCCTTCATCTTGGCTTTGATCAGCGAATGGCCGGTCTTCCACATGAGGGGTTTTCCGCCACGCTTGGCGATGTCATCATAGATCTGCTTGGAACTCTTCACGTCTCCGATGATG
>JBAXGK010000446.1:0-1603 GCA_037139435.1 Candidatus Omnitrophota bacterium
AGACCAGCGCATTGGCCATCGAGAAAGCCAGCATGCACACGAAAGCGATGGCAAGGCGCCAGCGGTACGGCTTTACATAACCCAGCAGTCGTTTGTAGATGTCCATATTTCTCCTTGGAACCGCCGCAACGTTCAACGGGCAACGAACATTCAAAAAAAACGGGTTTTACGCGTTGACCGCGGCTCTTTTCAGAGCCGCAACTGTAACATATCCGCTGACACCGCTCAAGGTTATGATTCAATTTGGCCATAACCCTAACAAAACGAAAGGGTAATGCATTTTGTCATCCAAATCCGAAAGCTTTTTGTCACCCCCGATTTCAGCCAAAGAACGAATCCTATGGCTGAAATCGGGGGAACATTTCGCAGCACCGGCCCCTTCACCTCGAGACAACATGCCCTTTGGCATGCCATTCAAAGAATTAGGATGCTATTCAGATTAATTCGCTCTCTTCGCAGGGCGGATACTGCAAGGGGGCTTTGCCGATGCTTTCAAGAACGACCGGCTTGAGGTCCCACGTTTCGGCTCGCTTGACTTCTTTCAGCTCGACAAAGAAGTGCCAGCCGTCACCGTAATCGAAAAGAAAAATCATTCGTTCCCCTGGATTTCGGAACGCTTCTTCGATCCTTACTTTCCGGACTCCGCGGGCTTCCGGCGACGTAGGCTCTTCCCCGATATCGACGAACAACTCAAAAACCCTGCCCTTAAAAACTCCCTTTTCTTGTTTTTCCTGAAAAGCGAAGCAATGGTCGAAAAAGAAGCTGAAGGCTTTCGTGATGATCTTCGCGAAGTGATAAAGACTTTTGGTCCCGGCGATCCGGATCTTTCGCACGATCTTCGCATCGTTCTTTCCCAGAAGCCAGACATCGAAGGTGAGATTATTGAAATCCGGAGAAGAAAGCCTCGCGGCGCTAGCGGCAAAGCTCTTTTCTCTCAGGCCGTCCGAAAGGGCCAGTAATTTTCTGATCCGGCCGCAAAGAAGGTCGAGTTTTTTCTGGATAGCGGCCGATCCTTCGGGATTACCCTCTTCAGCCAAGAATGCCACAAGGTCGTCCAATTGCTCGTAAGAAAAAGCAATCTTCCAGCCCCCCTTCGCGGACTCTGCCTCATCCAGAACGGCATGAACGTCCGCGCCGTATTGATGCGCGTCCTCCAGCAGCTTCATCTCCGCTTTACTGATCAGAAACGTTATATTGCGTCCGCTATTTTTCATTTTGAATTCACCATTGCTACCCAGTTCACTACCCAATCAATTAGGTATTACCCATTTCACTTTTTTTTCCATTTTTTCGTCTTTTCCCACATAGCGCTTTGCCCGCGGCCAAGACACCGGACCTGCCCGTCCGCACGGAGTTTTTTCAATAACTGGCGGATAAGATCAACACTGACGCCCGGGCATTCTCCTTGAAGGTCGGAAACTCTGAACCCGTTCCGGAACCGGTGTATCGCTCTGACGATCCATTCGCTTTTGGCGCCTCTCGGGGCGCTTGTCTCACCCACTCTTTCCTCAAATTCGCGGTATGCCATCTTGAGAATGAAGAGCAGATAATTCACATAAGGCCATGGGTCATGAGCGCCCTCATGCCATCCTCGAGAGCTCTG
>JBAXGK010000447.1:0-1587 GCA_037139435.1 Candidatus Omnitrophota bacterium
GAAAACTTCAATCGTTCAGGCGGGGGGTAAGGATCACTTGACCGTTCCCTCAACGCACAACGAGATAAATAGCTCTTGCGTTGCCCGTTGCCCTTTGAGCGTTGAGCTAGGGCTTCTTTTTAAGCCCGCGGTTCCCAGGAAATGGATCCACCGTATCCTTGAAATCCGGGAGGAAGGCAGTTTCGGCCTTGAGTTCCTGTGTGTAGACTCTCTCAAACCCGAGCTTCTCCACGAGATCCAGGACCTGCCCGTATTCCTCGGCACTAAGTGTTCGCTGCAGCTTTTTTCTCTGGAAACAACCCGAGACAGGCCGGAATTGGCTCATGATCGAAAGCGGAAGTTCGGGACCAAACTCCTTGTGAAGAAGCTTCAGAACTTTTAGGCTATTCTCGACATGTCCGGGCAAGACCAGGTGACGAACAAGCACTCCGTGAACAGCCGTCTGTCGCCCCGTTGTATCCCAGGGTTCCAAAAAACCTTTGATTTTCACCATTTCCCGGAGCGTCTTCAAAGCGATCTCCGGATACCGCGCGTCCCCCATGCACATCATCGCAAGTTCCGGCTCTGCGAATTTGAAATCCGGAAGAAAAATATCCATCTCTTGCGCATACTCCTCCACCATTTCGGGTTTCTGATATCCGGAAGAATTGAAGAGCCTGGGAACTTGGGCCCCTTCTTCCCGCAGGGCATAACAGAGCGACTGGACATGCGGCCAGAAATGGTCCGGCGTTACGAAATTCAGATTATGCACATTTTTGAGAAGCAGCGCGCGGACCTCCGAAAGAAGTTCCGCGGGCGTGATCGCACGGCCGTCATGCTGGATCGAGATCTGATAATTTTGGCAGAAAAAACATTGGCTGGAACAACCGCTAAAGAAGATCGTGCCGGAGCCTTTCGATCCTGTAAAGGAAGGCTCTTCTCCAAAATGAGGCCCTACAAACGAAACGCGGCAAGCTTCACTCTCCCCGCAGAAACCCAGCACGCCTTTCGTTCGATCGACTTTACAATCGCGGGGACACAGAGTGCAATGTTGATAGGCCTCAAAAGAGCTCATGGAGGATCAGGAAGGGATAAGCGACTTGAAAGCTTCCGGAAGAAAACGCAAGAGATCGCCCGCGATCAGGCTAGTCTGACCCATCTTTTTGGCAGCCATGTCCCCGGCCAGCCCATGAACATGGACTCCCAGACACGCCGCCTCAAAATAAGGCAATCCTTGTCCCACGAGCGCAGCGATCATTCCGGTCAGGACATCTCCCGAACCCGCAGTCGCCATGCCGGGATTGCCAGTCGTGTTGATATGACAATCTCCTTCGGGCGCAGCGATAACCGTACGATGTCCCTTGAGAATGATCACCACGCCATATTTTTTCGATGCATCCACGGCCCGTTTTTTCCTCAACGCATCCGAATCATCCAGTTTGCCGCCGAAAACACGCACAAATTCTCCCGGATGCGGTGTGAGAACCGCGCGACCGCGGCAAGCGTCCAACACCTTGAGATGTCCCTTCAAAGCATTGAGCCCATCCGCATCGATCACGAGCGGAAGTTCCGTCGTTTGGAGGACCTTGCGAACAAGTTGTTGGGTGG
>JBAXGK010000448.1:0-1583 GCA_037139435.1 Candidatus Omnitrophota bacterium
GAACGGAAGTCAGGCATTTGCCAAACAGGCGCAAGAAAAAAGCGCCTGGTGGGAAAAGCAAAACAGGGACAATATTAACCTTCCCGAAGCCCTTAGGGAGATAGCGCAGTTGGCCGAGGAAAACAACAAGCTGATTAAAGAAGCCGAGCTGATGTTTCGGCTCGCCAGCCGTTTGATTGATGTGTGCCTCAATACCCACAACTCCAAAGATAGCGACAAATGGAATACGAAAGAGATTGCCAATCTCAGAAAACAAGTTGAAGAGGCGCGCGACGCGGCCGTAAATCAATTAAAATTATCCCGTTATTCCCATTATCAAGCTGAATGGCTTGTGGAACGTTTCCCGGAAGGGAAACTCCGCGATGTCGAAGGCTTGGTGAAGCTGGTCCATAAAGCCGAACTCAAAGAAAACGACTGGAGCCTGACTCCGGGAAGATATGTGGGTGTCGCGCCGGAGGAGGAAGATCCGGATTTTGACTTTGGAGAAACGATGAGCGCGATACATGCCGAATTGGATGGCCTGAACACCCAGTCTGCCGAATTAGCGGGAAAAATTAGCGAAAATTTCAAGAAGTTGGGGATATGAAGAAAAATAGAGTAATAATGCCTGAGGCTGATATGGCCAGCCAGGGAATTTGTGCAAGCGCCTCTTGCACAAATTCCCTGGTACCACCACATCGCCCTCCGCGAAAAATGCCAATCCAGAGAAGAACGGATATGGTACGTCGATCAGAGCGAAATGCATGGATGGAAGTCTGGCCGGTCATCAATAATGGATTGGCAGAGAATTTGAACGTCAAAGCCGCCGAATTGGCGGAAACAATTGTTGATAATTTAAAGAAGCGGGGATATGAAGTTAACTGAATATAAAATAAAAGAATTTGCAAAGATAGAGGCTGGGGGCACACCCGATACTAAAAACCCGTCATATTGGGAAGGCGATATATCGTGGATTACTCCTAACGACTTAACATCATATGAAAAAATGTACATTTCAAAAGGTGAAAGAAATATAACAACAGAGGGCTTAAGGAATTCATCAGCAAAATTGCTTCCACCCAAAACGGTTCTGCTTACTACGAGAGCACCAGTAGGCCATGTTGCTCTTGCTGGAGCTGAGGTGTCAACGAATCAAGGATTTAAAAACTTAATTTGTGATCTGACTAAGGCTGATCCTGAATTTGTTTATTATTTATTAAAGAAAAATAAAACACTATTACAAGCACACGCTACGGGATCTACCTTTGTAGAACTCTCAGGATCAAGAATTAGTAATATAAAATTAAATTTACCAGACTTAAATATTCAAAAAAAGATTGCGCTAATATTAATTTCTTACGACAACCTGATCGACACAAACCGCCAGCAAATACAGCTTTTGGAAGAAACGGCGCGGCTTTTATACCGCGAGTGGTTTGTGTATTTCCGCTTTCCCGGCCATGAAAAGGTGAAGATAGCTGATGGCATGCCGGGGGGGTGGGAGCGTCAGCCTATTGCAACTATCGCCGACTGTGTTGGGGGAGGAACACCCTCAACGTCTGTGCCGGCTTATTGGGAAAATGGTGATATTACTTGGGTCACAC
>JBAXGK010000449.1:0-1580 GCA_037139435.1 Candidatus Omnitrophota bacterium
TCGGCTATGTGCCGTCTTCGATCCCTCCCGAGATCCACCCGGACAATAACGACCCGGATGACGACCCGGATGATGAGGAGCAGGGGGATGAAGATCAGGTGATGGAAGGCGCGGGGAATATTTTAATGACGCTAACAGGAAAAGAACTGGGCGATGACGTTGATGTAACAAATTGCTTCGAGAAGGCGAAGGCATTTTTCAGGAAGAATCTGCAGGATAAATTAAGCATACACCGCAATGAGCTTGGCGCGGAGCCAGTGCGTTTTAGCAATAAGAGCTGGAAGAAAATAAAGTTTGGTCTAAAAAACGACATCTTGAAGGCCAAGCTATTGCCAGCAGTGCCGTCAATAATCAGGGACGGCTTATACAGGGGAAGAACAGAACTCTATAAAAAGCGTGATGATGACATCGCTGCGTTTCATTACTTTGACGCAGTAGTAGGCATCGAGGACGGAACCGTAATGGTGCGGGTATCTGTTGGGGAAGACGAAACCGGACATCTTTTTTACAGCTACAATCACGATCCAGACATATTGTGGGAAAAAAGAAAAGGCCCCGTTCCAGAGAAATTAGCCCCGGCCTCGAAGCCCTTTCAAGAGAGTATTTCTACTCCACACGATGAGAGTTTAGCGCCTCGCTCGGGTGATGTCAAGAAGATATTGGAATCCGCCCTCGACGACGCCATTCATCAGGAAACGGCAACTTCACCGCATAATGATCTTCCCGAACCCACGCTTGCACAGAAAGAGGCGGGAAACTACCAGAAGGCCCATATCACAATTCAGGGGCTGGAAATAGCGGTCGAGAATCCGGCAGGGTCCGAGAGATCGGGCGTCGGGCGGGACGGGAAGAAATGGACCTCTAGGCTGCATCACCACTATGGCTATATCAAGGGCACAAAAGGACGCGACAAGGATCATCTTGACGTGTTCCTCGGCCCCGATCCGGAGACCGCGGACAAGGTTTTCATCGTGAACCAGACAAACACTGACTCCGGAGCCTTCGACGAACACAAGATTTTGATAGGATTTTCTTCCGAGGAAGAGGCCCGCACCGCCTATCTCTCCAATTACGAAGAGGGGTGGCAGGGGCTTGGTAGCATCTGCCCGCTATTCATGGACGAATTCAAGGACTGGCTGAAAAACGGGGACACGACGATAGTGGTTGAGCGGGGCACAGTCGGGTCATATCGTCAAGATCCTTCATGGGTCGGCGTCGATCTTGACGGCACGCTTGCGCGGTACGATGGATGGAAGGGCGATGATCATATCGGCGAACCCGTTCCCCTCATGATGGCTTTTATAAAGGATCTCATGGCGGAAGGCAGGACGGTTAAGATATTCACCGCTCGGGCATCCGATCCCGAGAAAATAAAACCCGTGGAGCTATGGCTTGAAGAAAACGGCTTGGGCGGGCTCGAAGTGACCAACGTCAAGGACCACAACATGACCATGCTCTATGATGATCGTGCGGCAAAAGTCATAACGAATATGGGCGTTATCCTTGAGAAGGCACGCGAAAGTGCGATCTTTGAACGCGGACCCGTCCCTGATTTTCACATAGCCGTCGAAAAGGCGGTC
>JBAXGK010000450.1:0-1578 GCA_037139435.1 Candidatus Omnitrophota bacterium
TACTTTTGGATCTTCCGTAAAGATAATGACTATTTACCGATAGATAAACTGATCGATCTGCAGGCGGCGGAGAAGGTGTTGGACAGGTATAAAACTCTCATGCCGAAAAGCGGTGTCTTGGCCAGGCTGTATCTTCTTTTGTGTATTCCAAGGTGCATCATAAACTTTAAGTCCTTGGGGCTGGTCATGGATCTTCTGCGAATGGTGTTTTCCCATGTCTTTAAATGGGGGGAATACAACAATATGAGTTCCAGGTTTGTTCAACTGATATTTTCTACAGCTTGTGATCCCCATAAAGCGGACTTTGAGCTCACAAAGCGCTGCCACATCGGAATCATTTATAAAGATGCAACGGGGGTTATTAGGCAATTTGACGAAAATGGCGCTTATCTTTTGGCAAACGAAATGAATAAAGGAAAAGAAGGGCCGTGAAAGTAGCTTTTGTTTGCCCTGAGATGGAAGTTTTGGGGATTCAATATCTGTCTAGCGTCCTTAAGCAAAAAGGACATAGGACGCAACTTTTTTTTGACCCACAACTCTTTGACGACACCGTAACAGTGCGTAAAAGGTTGGGCCGAGTCTTCGATTTCAAGGAAAAACTCATTCAGGAAATCGTAGCGTATGCGCCTGATCTCATCGCTTTTTCGGTTTTAAGCACGAATTACGAGTGGGCCATCAATTTCAGCAAGGAAATAAAGAGTCAAGCCAAGACCCCTATCGTGTTTGGCGGAATTCATGCCACCTCCGTTCCGAAAGAGGTCATAAAAAACGAATCCGTGGACTATGTGATCGTAGGCGAAGGCGAGTATCCGTTGCTCGAGTTACTGGAATCGCGATTTGATGAGAAACTTCTGCCGGGGATTCAAAGTCTCTACTTCAAAAGCACGGGGGATTTTGTTTTCAATCCCTTGCGAGAACTTGCAACTGATTTGGATCAGTTGCCATTCCCGGATAAGGATTTATTTTATGACAAAATGCCTTATCTTCAGAAGAGTTACACGCTTGTCACCGCCCGGGGATGTCCTTATGGTTGCACCTACTGCTGCAACGGATTTTTAAATAAATTGTACAAAGGGAAATACCTTCGAAGGCGGTCCGCGGGGAATGTTATAGAAGAGATTCAAAGCGCCAAAAAGAAATACGCGATAGAGAATATCTATTTTGATGACAGTACTTTTACTTACGATAAAAAATGGTTGCAGTCATTCGCGGTTGAATATAAGGAAAAAATAGGACTGCCTTTTTTTTGCTGGGTTCATCCCTCCAATGTCGACCAGGAATTATTGGAGATATTGAAATTTATGGGATGTCGGGCAGTGGAAATGGGGGTTGAAAGTCTGAGCCCCGAGGTAAGAGAGAAGGTTTTCCGGCGTTTTTATAGCAACTCAGATGTTGCAAGGGCTATCGGGCTGTTCAGGGAAAATAAGATATTTTCCATTGTCGATAACATTAAAGGTTTTTCGGAAAACATGGAGGAGGAAACGAAGGGGTTGATCGAGTTTTATAATCGTAATCGCCCGAACAAGATCTACGTGTTTGAGCACCGCTCTTTTCCTAAAACCGAGATCATCGATCTGA
>JBAXGK010000451.1:0-1575 GCA_037139435.1 Candidatus Omnitrophota bacterium
CAGGCATACGCTCTCCGGCCTGAATCTGAACGTAACTGCGTCGCCGCGAGGCGAGTGTAGGGGATAATCGGACTGAGGCCATTTTGGATAAGGGTGGTGCGGTCTCAGGATAGAGTGGTCCCTTCATCTGTTGTCGAGACGCAGGTTTTTTTTTGGAATGGTCTTGGGTTTTAGGGTTTTTTCTTCGGTTTAATCCGAGTATTTTTATTTCGTACCTCGATAAGATGGTCCCTCCATGGTTAGGAAAGTCCCCTTCATGTTCAATCGATCAAGAATGGCTGTTGCCGTCGCCGATTCAAAGAGTTTCCCCCATTGCGAAGGCACGAGATTGGTGGTCACGATCGTGGGAAGGTTCTCCGAGCGCTTGGAAATGATCTGAAAGATGTCGTTGGCTTCTTCCTGCGTCGGAAAAACATAGCCGAGCTCATCCAGGCAAAGGACGTTGATGGTGGAGTAATACTGGATCATGGCGTGCTTGTTCCGGGCTCGTTTCAGTTTCCCGACCAGGTCGTAACAGCGCAGGAAAGCCGCCGGCAGTGCTTTTTGAATGGTTTCGTAGCAAAGCGCGGAAGCAATATGCGATTTCCCGACTCCGGTCGATCCGATGAGCAGGAGATTCCGAGCCTCCTCACGCCACGGAGAAGCACGAAAGGCCATGATCTCCTGGCGCGGAAGCGTCGGGTTGAACTTCCAGTCAAAATCCTCGAATCGCTTTATGCGTTTGATGCCGGATCGCTTCAGAAGGTAATGGATTTGTTTGACGCGCCGGGCATCGGCTTCTTGTTCCAGGACAGGCAAAATCGCCTGGATCTGTTCTTCCGTCAAAGAGGACAGATCGGAATTAAATTTCAGTTTTTCCCACAATTCACGGAGCCGGGTCATAGTTTTTCAGGTCTCGGGGTTGGCACTGAAGGTTCAGGAGTTTTGTATTTTGTGGCCAGACAGGATTGGGTTGTTTTGGGGTCGGCAGGTTTAAAAGGCTGTGAAGAGCTCTAATCTTGAAGGTCCCCATCTGATTCAGTTCCCGGATCATCGAGATGACCATGCCCCGGGAATATGTTTTTATGAGGCCAAAGATCTCATAAGCAACCTGAAGGCCTTCGTCCTGAGAGGATTGGGCCTGGATGAACTTCTCTAGTGCCGGATCCGTGCGTTCCAGGATTTGGCGAATGCGTTCGTATTTGAAATGCGGGGTGTGGTCCAGAAGCGACTCGGCATGCAACGGGTTTCGGACGCGGTCGTTTCTCCCGAAAGAGCGTTTATGCTGCGCGACTTTTTTGGATCCATACCAGATCTCCACGATTTCGGGATAGGCGATGATCTCGGCCAGCTTTCCGCCCACAGCGCTTGGTGCGGAATAGAAATTGGTATCAAATTCGGCCCAAGCCGTTTTTGAGACCAGTACCGCCGGAACGACGCGTCTTGCCGGATAGGGTTGCTTGGGCGCAAGGAGGAGCCGCTCCCGGGCCAGAAGCTCAAGCGGGGTCTTCTGTGTGGATCTGTGAACGATCCTGTTTCGCGTGCCGAACCATCCATGGAATTGCTGGTTCAGATCGATCATGCTCTTGAAATCTT
>JBAXGK010000452.1:0-1564 GCA_037139435.1 Candidatus Omnitrophota bacterium
CGACAGTGCCAGATCTGGTTGGAGTTGCTGACGCCTCCGGAGACGGATTCCACGGTCAGAGACTCAGGGTCCACGCCCTCGAAGGCAAGCGCATGGCGCCTCAAAAAGTTCCGGCAGGTGGCGATCTTGCGCCAGTGGCCGACTCTGGAGAAACTCATGGCAAGGGCGACCACGAGCCAGGGGAATAGGAGCACCGTGCCCGCAACGATCTTCATCACGACGCGGGGGCTGGTCCGGAGGATATGCCCCGCGAACCGGGCACGGAAGGCGGCGAATCTCTGTCGCAGTTTTTCCCTGCGGGTTATCATGGGCCTATTCCCTCAAAATGCGAATGTTGTAAAAGAGGAGAGGATTATAGCGGCATCCCTCCTTGTCTTGGAATTTTTTTTAAAGGGTTGGCTGGGATATTTGAAAGGTGCAAGTTTTGATAATGCTCTAAAATCTTATCCCGTTAATCTTTTTTTTCTATATTATACTGAGCTCCAGGGAGAGAATATGAAATGTCCCAAATGTAATCGATTTTCCTATTTTATGCAGAGTCATACTCCGGCGAGCGGCGCGCTCTGTGAATCTTGCCACCACGTTGGGCCCCTCCAGCTTCCTTCCTATGAAGGCTATCATGATCGCCATTATTCTGCGCGAGGTCAAAAAACGCCGATCCGGGATCCGCAAATGTTTTCAATCTTTAAAGCCGTGGAGATCAAAAAAACGGACCGGATCGTGGATCTAGGATGCGGCATAGGCGACTATGTTGCCGCCCTATCGAAAATAACACCCGATGTGACGGGGTACGATCTTGACATCCGAGCCGCACAGACGAAGTACCCCGCTCTTTTCTTCAACCAGCATAACTTTACCAAGAATACGCCTATTGCAAGCAACACGATCGATAAGCTCTTCGCTATCAACGCGATCGAGCATTTGGAGGACTCTCAGGCATTCCTGAAAGAGTGTCATAGGATTTTAAAGCCGGGCGGTACGGCCGTTTTTTCTACGTGTGATAAGAAGAACTTCCTGCATGAAAAAATAGATGATCCGACCCATTTGCACGAATGGGATCTACGATCCTTTGAGGTTTTTATTCGCGAGCAGTTTGAGATCCTGGCCCTTAAAAACTCCGGGTCGATGTTTCACTATTTTCCGTTCAATTGGGCTCTCTGTTTCTTCATTAAGCCGGACATCACTTGTATTGCACGAAAGGCCCTTCGCTGAGATTCGATGGGATGAGCATCCCGGTCCATAGGTTTTAAAATAGAATTTGACAAAAGGTTCGCCATAAGGCATATTTCTGTCAACGTAAGCAAGAGGTAGAACATGATGTGTACCGCAAGGTCGAATGTTTGCCTTGCGGTTTTTTGTTTTTACCCTGTTTTCAACCCCCGGAAGGGGACAACAAAGCGGGCTAGTTCCAACTGCACCAGGTTGATGTTTTTACCGTAGTGAAGGTTGAACTTGTCATGCGTTACTATAATTCTAGTGAAAGGAGCAATATCAACCATGGTACAAGGTAAAGTGAAGTGGTTTAACAACTCAAAGGGCTATGGATTCATCTCCCGTGAGGGTG
>JBAXGK010000453.1:0-1532 GCA_037139435.1 Candidatus Omnitrophota bacterium
GGTGTCGTGGGCGCCGGGGACCAAACTTCCGGGGAGTGGGTCACCAAGGCTTTGCAGGCGAATAGCGCCGGGAATTACGACGAAGCGCTCGCTTGTGCGGAAAAGGCGATCGCGAGCGATCCGAATGATGCGAATGCCTATAACGCCCGCGGGCTGGTTTATTACATGAAAGGTCAGAAGGAGCTTTCGACCCTCGCGATCCGGGATTACGACATGGCCATTAAGCTGAAGCCGGATTTTGCGGTGGCTTACATGAACCGGGGGAATGCCAAGACGGACCTGGGGCTCTACGACAGCAATATTGAAGACCAGAACATGGCGATCAAGCTGTCCCCGACGCTAGCGAGCGCTTACAGCGCCCGGGGTGCGGCCTATCACAGAAAGAAAATGTACGACCGGGCCATCGAGGATTACGGCCGATCTCTGGAGCTGGATCCGAAACATGTGGGTGCTTACGTCGGCCGGGGCAATTCTTATTACCGGAGCGGAAAATACGATGTGGCGATCCGGGATTATGATCAGGCCATCACGATGGATCCCAACAATGCGGATTGTTATCGGTACAGAGGGCGGACTTATTTAAAAAAAGGAGCTTATGACAAAGCGCTTGTCGACCTTCTCAAATCCGAAGAAATAAAACCCACTTCAGCCGGTACGCACAGTTACAAGGGCGACACTCATCTTGCCAGGGGAGAATTCGATCTGGCGATCAAGGCCTATGACCGTTCTATCGAATTGAGCCCCCAGCAAACCGACCTGAACTCCTATTTCGGCCGCGGCATGGCGCTTAAGGGGAAAGGTCAGGTTCCGGAGGCGGTCGCAGATCTGAAGAAAGCGGTGGAACATGCCCCGATGAATGAAGACTATAAAAAAGAACTGAATTCCATAGGGGGAGAGAGCGCCGTTCAACAGGCGGTGGCCCAAGCGCCAGCCGAACTTTTTTCCCCGTCCGCCTCCGTTCCGTCCGCCTCTTCAGGACCTGCGCCGTCTTCTATAGAAGGAGCTCGTGTGCTGACCCCGTTCGCGGGTTATGACACTGCGGAGACATGCAAGGAACTGGGCAAACGGCTTGCCGGAGTTCCGTGGCGCGAAGGCGATGAGGAAAGCGGTCCGGTCGGTTCCTCGCAGAGCGGTCAGTATGAATCCACACTTCGCCACACGATGCAGGGCCTCAGGCTCTTTTACGGGGCGATGACCCCGGAGGAAGATAAAAGTTTTAACGCCTTTTGGGCGCCTTTCTTTGACCACCCCACTGCGGGAGCTCTGGAATATTTTCAGAAAATAAATCCGCTTCTCGATGATCTGGCCGTGACGCTCAATACGCTCGACGGCAAGCTCTCGGACCTCGGGGGAGCGTTGCAGGAGACTTTGATCACGAGCGAAGATCCGGGAAGCGCCGCGTCCCGCGCGGCCCGGGCCACTTACGAAAGCGTGAAAATGGAACGCGCGAAGATGGACGATCTTGTCAAACAAATCGTAGCCCTCGGCAATCCGCCGAACCCCTTTGCCTCCAAGTGCGGCGCGCGCAAACG
>JBAXGK010000454.1:0-1519 GCA_037139435.1 Candidatus Omnitrophota bacterium
GTTGCTTACGCCGATAATGACGTCGAACTTGCCATCCGCCACTTTTTCCATCTGCTCGATCTTCTGGTCGATCCACTTGCCGAGCACTCTTCGACGGAAGCCGAACGACCCCCTGAAAATCCCCTGATGTTCCCATTCTGCAAGCTCGAGCACTTTCTCTGAAAGCAGGAATTCTTTTATTTCGGCCAACGAAAATTTCACGGAAACACTTTTGTTTTTCTCGATGTCCACCGCGGGCCGAATATCAGGACGACTTTTTAAAAATGCCACGACCGCCCGGACCACATACCCGTCATCCGCTTCTCCGAAATACACGATATTACGGATATTTCTGTAATCCGGGTTTTCAACCAGAACCCGCATGTGCGGGTAGGGGGCGGAATCCAACTCTCCGATCACCTGTTGGAAGAGTTTCCGGAGCGTCAAAACGCGCTTGAATTCAAAAACCGTATTGCTGCTCACCGCATCGAATTCCTTTCCGGAATCATCTGAGACAATTTCGCGGATCGCCTGGAGCCTTCCCATATTGATCCACTGCAAGGGGCTTCCTTTTTTGATGATGACTTGATAGATCCCCGAGATCTCTCCCAGCAAACCCAGGATCTTGCTCCGGGACTGCTCCTCGGTCATCGCCTGAGCCATTTTTCCGACGGCATAAAAAACGAAGGCTTGAACGATCGCGGCCCCTTCTCCGTTATAGGCCAGAAGTTCACGGATTTTTCTTTTAAAGATCGGAAGGGAAAAATCCCAAGCTTTGAACGACGCCATCACAGCAAGGTCTTTTTCAAGCTGAGCAGCTCTTGACGCATCTTCAACGGATGGGATAACGCCCTTGGATTGCCTCATCCGCACCTCAGAGCGAGAGGTGTGTCGCATCCCCTTTTGAATATTCTTCCAATCGACATCGTAAGTGACTTGATAAGAAACCGGGATGGCCACCTTTTTCCCACTCTTTCCTTCCGGGGAGGTAAAGTCCTGAAACGGCTTCGAATCAACAACTTTAAGGAAAGAGAACGGGCTTTGATCCTGAAGCTTGGTGATAGCTAGGGCTGGCTTGGTTCTGGTTCTATTGAAGAGCTCATATTCGTCCCCGTCCTGATCGCTGAGAAGTTTCAGGAATTCTCCGGAAGAGAGCGTCTTTACCGTGGTCCCTTCTAAAATCCTGAAGTCCGTATAATCGAGCTGGGAGATAAAAGCCTTCCCCCCCTGGGCAAGAACGCGTTGGATCTCCTGTAAAAGCTCCGCTCTTTTTTGAATGTAGCGCCAGGTTTGACGCGTCAAGAGCACCACATGAAAAGAACCCCGCCTGTACATCTTCAGACCGTCTTCGACATCGTGGATCGTGACATTCCGATGAAAATATTCCAGAAAAGCCACGACCCCGCTTATCGGGCCGGCCGAAGCGACATGCCTTAGATATTGAGACGCCGGTATGCGGATCCGTTCGCGATTAATGAAGGAGAGGTCCGCAGAATCCCCGTAATTTTCAAGGAACTCTCGAACCACCTCGCCCCCGCCC
>JBAXGK010000455.1:0-1507 GCA_037139435.1 Candidatus Omnitrophota bacterium
CTTCAAAGAACGCTACGTCGAACGCTTTTTTATTACCCGCGGTCTTGAACAATGCTTGTTCGTTTTCACGGAAGAACAATGGAAGACGGAAGAAAAAAAGTTCCGCGATATGCCGTTCACTAAAGTCGAATCAAGAACTTTCAACCGGCTTTTCTTTTCGGGCGCATCCGAGGTCGTTTGCGACAAACAGGGAAGGATCCTCATTCCGGATTTTCTTAAAACGTATGCCGATATCAAAACAGAGGTCATGATCGTCGGTGTTTCAAGCCGCATAGAAATTTGGTCAAAAGAAAAATGGCAGGGTTATTTCGATCAGCACAAGAATCATTTTGAAGAACTTGCGGAAAAATTAGCCGCGGAATAGAAAAGGAGCCTTTATGGTCTATCATGAAAGGACGAAAGTCGGCGTGGATGTGTTGCGTTTCAACGGGGATCTCGATGCGCTCAGCATGCTAAAAATGAAAGGACGGATGAACCGTTTGCTTAACAGGAACCACAAGCGTCTTTTGCTGGACCTGAAAGACACCAAGCATGTGGAGCTGGCAGGCGTCGGCATTCTGGTGGACCGCCTGCGTAAGGTGCGCGAACAGAACGGGGATATCAAGTTGTGCAACTTGCGGCCCGAAGTGGAAAAGACCTTCCAGATGATCGGGGTCAACGGCCTGATGGAAAGCTATTCGACGGAAGAAGAGGCGATCCTTAGTTTTGCGTCATAGTCCCGTTCTTTTACAAGAAGTCCTTGAGCATTTGGTTTTAAACCCCGGAGCCGTCGTGATGGACGGGACCCTCGGGAGCGGGGGGCACGCGGAGGCGATCCTCGGGAAGATAGGCCCTTCGGGGCGCTTGATCGGGTTCGATCAAGATCCTGAAGCGATCGCGAGGTGCAAAGCGTTATTTCAGGGGGATCCGCGGGTCGCATTGGTCCACGAGAATTTCAGGAACCTGGGCAAGGTTTTTTCGGAGTTGGGAGTGGCGGCATTCGATGCGGTGCTTCTGGATATCGGGACTTCGTCGGAGCAGTTGGCGGATGGGAAGCGCGGTTTCAGTTTCCAAACGGAAGGGGAATTGGATATGCGGATGAACCCGGAAGTCGGTATGAAGGCCTCAGAGTTGCTCGCGCAAATGTCCGAGAGCGAGATGGCGGATCTCTTCTACCATTATGGCGAAGAGCGTAACTCGAGGCGTTTTGCCCGCGTCATCGTCGAGCGGCGGCGTGAGCAGCCCATCCGGACCATCGAAGATCTTAATCAGACTCTGGAACAAGCGTTGCCTGCACATATGCGGTTTAAAAAAGGGCAGAGGCCATCATGGGCGCGTCGTCATCCGGCCACTAAAGTGTTTCAAGCTCTCCGGATCGGAGTGAATGATGAGTTGGAGGCGCTTAAGGAAGGTATGGTCGCGGCGTTTGACCATTTGAGTAAAGCCGGGCGGCTTGGAATTATTAGTTTCCATTCGATTGAGGACCGGATCGTGAAGCAACAGTTCCGGAAATGGGACGATGAGGAAC